>NZ_JBMNDS010000070.1:0-52973 GCF_052543295.1 Streptomyces sp. SAS_270 | reverse complement strand
GCGGCCGTGGGGAACGGCTGCTTGGCCGCTCTGGCCTCCTCACGGGCGCGGACCGCGTCGTTGAACACGACACGGGCGCACCCGAACGCCTTCGCCAACTCCCTCTGCTGGCCGGTGTCCGGGTACAACCTGAAGGCGTACCGGAGCTGCATGACCCTCACGGTACATACTTGGGTTATGGGCGAGATGCAGAAGATCAGAACTGGTCGGCACTGTGCTTTCGTGATGCACGTCCACTTGGTCTTCGTGACCAAGTTCCGGCACAAGGTGTTCACCGATGTTCATCTGACGCGCATGGAGGAGATCATGCGGTCGGTGTGTACGGACTTCGAGTGCGAGCTGGTGGAGTTCAACGGCGAGAACAACCACGTCCACCTGCTGGTGAACTTCCCGCCCAAGGTCGCCGTGACCAAACTGGTCAACTCCCTCAAGGGCGTCTCCTCCCGCCGCCTGCGCCAGGAGTTCCCCGACCTGGTACGGCACTACTGGCGGGCCAACAAGCTGTGGTCCGGCTCCTACTTCGCCGGAACCGTCGGCGGCGCCCCGCTCAGCGTGGTCAGGCAGTACATCGAACAGCAGAACCGGCCGGTGTGAGCACCACCCGGCTCCGCCGGGACCAGCCCGCGCGACACTCCGCACCGCGCGGGCGAGGAACTGCGGTGTCCGGCTCCGCCGGACCTGAATCCGCGACCCTCCGCGTCGCCACCATCAGCTTCGCTTCACCATCGGCCTGAAGGCCGACGCACTGCGAATGAATTCCGGTAGCGCGTTACCTGGCGCACGGATCGTCACTCACGGACAGGAGTGCGTCGAGCGAATGCCTGACGACCAGAGCCGGTCCGGCGTAGCCGGTCCGGCGTAGCCGGTCAGTTCGAGGGCACCCCGAGGAATCGCAGCACGGCGAGGACGCGTCGGTGGTCGGCGTCGGCGGCGGGCAGGCCGAGTTTGGCGAAGATGTTGTTGATGTGCTTGGCGACCGCGCTGTCGCTGACCACCAGTGCCTCGGCGATCCCCGCGTTGGAACGTCCCTCGGCCATCAGCGCCAGCACCTCCCGTTCACGGGGCGTCAGCCGCTCCAACGGGTCGCTGTGGCGGCGCAGCAGCAACTGGGCGACGACCTCGGGATCCAGCGCCGTGCCGCCGTCCGCGACCCGCCGTACCGCGGCGATGAACTCCTCCACGTCGGCGACACGTTGCTTGAGCAGGTAGCCGACACCGTTGGTGTGGGCGCTCAGCAGATCGGCCGCGTACCGCTCCTCCACGTACTGCGAGAGCAGAACCACCGCCGTTTGGGGCCACTGGCGGCGGATCACCAGCGCGGCGCGCACTCCCTCGTCGGTGAAGGCCGGTGGCATGCGGACATCGACCAGGGCAAGTTCGGGCCGGTGTTGCTCGACCGCGGTCAACAGGGCGTCCGCGTCACCCACGTCGGCTGCGATCAGGAAGCCAGCCATCTCGAGCACCTTGACGAGCCCGACGCGCAGCAGCACCGAGTCTTCAGCGATCACAGCTCGCACGGCAGCTCCGCGGTGAGGGTGGTCGGGCCCCCGGCGGGGCTGCTGACGCGGAACGTTCCGTCGACGGAGCCGACGCGTTTGGCCAGTCCGTTCAGCCCACTGCCGGCCGAGGCGTCGGCGCCACCGCTCCCGTCGTCGGTGACGTTCACGCGCAGCACCTTCCCGATCCGTTCGACGGTCACCTCCGCGCGGGTGGCGCGGGCGTGCTTGGTGACGTTGGTCAGCGCCTCAGAAACCACGAAATAGGCGACCGACTCCACGACGGGCGCTGCTCGCTCTCCGAGGTCGACGCGCAGGCCTACCGGCAACGGTACCCGGGCGGCCAGGCCGGACAACGCAGCGTCCAGCCCTCGGTCTTCGAGGACCGCGGGGTGCAACCCGCGGACCAAGTCGTTGAGTTCAGCGATGGCCTCCTTCGCCTCGCGGTGCGCCTCGTCGATGGCGGTGCGGGCATCGTCCGGCAGGTCGGTGAGGGTTGCCCTGGCCAGTCCCAGATTGACCGCGAGGGAGACCAGGCGCTGCTGGGTGCCGTCGTGCAGGTCGCGTTCGATACGGCGGCGCTCGCTGTCGACGGCTTCGATCAGGTCGCTGCGGCTCTCGGCCAGGTGCTCGACACGCCGTTGAAGCCGCTCGTTCCGGCTCGGCCCCAGCAGCGCCAGCGCGAGCCGGGCCTCGGTCCGGGCCGTCGCCCCGGCCAGCCAGGGTGCGCTGCACAGCAGCACGACGCCGCCGACGGTGCAGAAAACCGCCTGCTCCACCGGCAGCGCGGAGCCATACGAGAACACGGTGACGCCCGCCACCGCCGCGGCCCATGCCGCGAGCACGAGCAGTTCCATAGCAGCCAGCAACGGCCCGAGCAGAAGGTGGTATCCGACCTGTCGCCAGGTCTGGGCCGAGGACAACCACCGCAGGGCACGCCTGGGCCACCATCGTTGCGGCGTCGGCGTCAGCCGGGGGACGTCCATACCGAGTAAGGCTCGATAACGGTGTCGTTGAACAACGGTGAGCGCCGGAACGCCGACGACGAACAGCGCGAACGGTATCGGGACCACGGCCCACGCGTTCGCCTTCACAACGATGGTCACGCCCCAGACCCACTGCGACGCCAGGGCAAGGTGCAGCGGGATCCCGGCTGCCACGAATCCGGTGTCCCGTCCCGCTCGAAGTAATGCGCGTCGCAGCGTCCGATAACTCCTCATGGCTCGACGGTAGAACGCCTGGTGACGCACATGCCATGCACCGTGCATCCGGATCGATGGTGAAGCCAGTACCACCTTCAAGTCGGACCTTCGCGTTACCGACGCGCGCACCCGCCGCAGGAAAGCTTGTCCACGTAAGGCACACAAGCCCGCATCCGGGAGGAGACGCAGCCCCATGGCCCTCGTAGATTCGGCAGCTTGCGGCGCTGCGGACGCGCTGCCCGCCGCCATCGCGGACGTGTTCTTCTTGCCGCACACCGCTGTGCTGCAAGAGCAAGGCACCATCCACAGGAGACGGTGGCCCGGCATGGCGATGATCGGGTGCGGCCTCGCGCTGCTGCCCTGGCTGCTCGTGCTGGCGGCCACGCTGCCCACCGCACCCAGCGTCCCGCACTGGTCAGCCGCGTGGGTGGGGCTGGATGCGCTGGAGGCCCTGGGCCTCACCGCCACCGGAGCGCTGCTGCTGCGCCGGGATCCTCGGCACCCGCTCACCGCGGCGGCAACCGCCGCGCTGCTGATCGTCGACGCCTGGTTCGACATCGTCACCTCTGCCCGCGGAGCCGAACTCGCCGCAGCGATCGCGATGGCCGCCGTCGCGGAACTACCGATGGCGGCCTTGTGCGTCGTGCTGGCCACCGCTTCCTGCCGCCCCGGCTTCCCCGGCCACGATCGTCCGCCCCACCATCGCCGACCCGCTGTCGCTGCGGGTG
Source organism: Streptomyces sp. SAS_270 (assembly GCF_052543295.1). Lineage (NCBI taxonomy): Bacteria > Bacillati > Actinomycetota > Actinomycetes > Kitasatosporales > Streptomycetaceae > Streptomyces > Streptomyces sp. SAS_270. Next base: position 49,547 of record NZ_JBMNDS010000070.1, on the reverse strand, counting down.
CTGGCGCCACGCCCCCGCCCACACCTCTGGAGGAGACCAAGATGACCGAGCAACCCCCGGCACCGGCAAAACGCCCCCAGCCCGCCGAGCGCCCGGAAGGCGGGGGCGAGAACGCCATCGTGGACCTGTTCGTCGAACGGCTCGGGGACCGGATCGACGACCGCGTCGCCGCGTCGTTCGACGAGTTGTGCGCCGAGCGGCTGGCGGAGCCCGGCCCTCTTCAGCGAGCTGTGGTCCGCGACCGAAGGGCGGAGCTCAGGGTCCTGTTGCTCTCACTGATCCTCGGCACCGTCGCGACAACCTTCACTCCCGGCGGGACCACCGCACTGCTCATCTCCTGGGCCGGACTGGTGGTCCTCAACCTCGCCTACCTCTTCCGCCCACGCTGACACCCGACTCGGTCCGTCCCCGAAGGCTCACACCAGCCGGCGCGCCGTCGCCCACCCGGGCGGTCACGGGCAGGACCTCCCGCCCGCGCTGGGCGAGGCGGTCGAGGTCCTCGTCGAGCGACCTTCGCCAGGGTGGTGTGCTCGCGCAGGTACACCAGTACCCCCATCGCGCCCTGGGACGGACGGAGCTTGCAGCGGCGGTCACCCTCACGGGCGACGATGAGCATGGTGACCCACTCCACGAGCGCATGTGGCAGGTCGAGTGCGGCCGGATAGATGACCAACGAGGCCCCTGAGCAGCGTGGTTGAGACGTCAGACATCTCGATCAACTGCCCGGGGGCCTCGCTCGTTGCGCTTCACGGACCGTCACCCGATCGGTGGCCCGCTCGAAGAACCTCATTGACCGGTTTGCACCAGCTCGAAGTCATCGACGTTCACCCAGTTCTCGGGATTCGCGTCGGAGGCCACGCCGACCTGGATCGACCCAGTGGTCACGTTGATTCCGGAGATGACGACCTTCGTCCAGTTGGCTGTCGACTGGTTGATCGCACGGTCCATTTCGCCCGCGCCGAAGTTCTTGGCGAAGATGTCCGCCGACCTCTGCCCGCCACTGCTCTTGACCCAGGCCGACAACGAATACGTCCCGTTCGGCACCGCGATGTTCTGGTACATGCTTGCCTTGTAGGCGGAGGTGTAGGACTGCGATATCGCCCAGCGTCCGGTGTGTCCACCCAGGTGATTGCTGTTCGGGTCACTGCTGACGTTGGACGAGTTCGTCCATCCGGCCAGCGTCTTCTGGGCGACCCGGTCGGCCTCGACGCTCGGGTTCAGGACGTGGTTGTTACCACTGCCGACGGCCCACGTGCCCGCCGCGGCATCGACGCTCCACTGGTTGAGCGAATGGAAGACGGGCGTCGTGCCGTTGAAGGTGACCGGCACCCACTGGTTGTAGCCGATTCCGTTGCCCGCGAAGTCACTCCAGCGGTCACCTCCGAACATGACGAACGATCCGGATGAACCGGTCACTTCGAACGCCAGGCCGGTCTGCGTCACATGCGAGAAGTCAGCATCCGTGCCCTGCATGACGAACTCCGACGAATACCCACTGTTGATCTTCGTCGACTTGATGCAGTACGTATGGGAAGCGTTCCAGCCGTGCAGATCGGAGGAACAGAAATAGTAGGTTCCGGCATGCTTGAACATGATGTTGCCTTCGCGTCCGCCCGATGAGCTGCTGTAGATCTTCGTGGCGGTGTCGACGTGCAGGTAGTCCGAGGAGCGCAGCGGTGCGACGTACAGGTTCGACCTGCCGCTCTTGTTGCTGAAGATCAGATAGGCCCGCCCGTCGTCATCGGTGAAGACCGATTGGTCGCCGGACATGTTGTTGACGACATTCCCGATGCTCGACTGGGTGCCCGCGAGGCTGAAGTGACCTGCCGGCGTGCTGCTTGTGGCGAACATGAGCCCGCTGTTGAGCTGGGCCACCAGCACGTATTTGCCAGTGGTCGGATTGTGCGCCACGCCCACCCTGCCGAGCCACGAGCTACCACTCACGTCCGAGGAGGTCATGACGTTCCCCTCGAATTTCCAGTGCACCAAGTCCGTGGAGGAGTAGGAAGTGATCGCGTTGAAGGACGTGTTGCTGTTCTTTCCGCCAGCCGGGTTGTTGTAGTAGCTGACAGCTCCGTCGTACTTCACGCCGTACCAGTAGTACGTTGTGCCGACTTTCAGTACACCTCCGCCCTGGGAATAGATCGGGTTCCCGGAGGTGTCCTTCCAGAAGACATCGTTCTGGAGCACCGGAGCGGCAGCACTCACGTTCCTTTGAGGCAGTGGGGTTGCGGCGCTCGAACCAGCCGAGTTGCCGAAGAACGCCAAGGCAGCCGCGACCGGGAACAGCAGGGCAACGATCGTCCATCGGGGGATTCTCCGTAGCATTTCATATGCTCCTCTTCACTTGCTCTCCAGGCTGTTCGGTCGACTTCAGAGATGGCGGACGACACCCGCCGAACACTCGAAGGCCCCGATATTCGGCAGACGGTTGTAGACCGTGACTTTGGCGTAGTCGGCACCACCGTTCGGTCCCGTTGATGCCGGTGTCGATAGCCGACGAGCGCGCCCCGACCCTCAGGGGCAGCGCAGCGTTCAGTGCCGGTCCGTGTCTGCATTGCCGTAGGGGCCGCTGATGGCTCCGAGGACCCATAACCGACTGCCGACTGCCGCGCCGACGGCGATCTGCCAGAGCTGTCGAGCAGGGAACGGATCGGCGCACAGTCGGCGCGCCAACACCGTCAATCGGCGCGCCAGCACCGTCAAAGGGACCGGCGAGTGCGGACTGTCAATAGTCAGACATGTGGCCCGTGTTCAGCCAGCAGCCGCTCCGTGGGCCTGGACGCCAGGGTGTGCCAGGTTGGCGACCGGCACGCGGACAGAGCCGGAGGGGAAGAAGATCTCCACCTGCCCCGCCGTCGCGGCCCACCGCCAGGCGCGGCACAAGTGCATGGACACATGCGTGAGTCAGGCACGATGACCTCCGATGTGGGGGTGAGTGGACGTAACACTCGAACGACAGGGTGATCGTTCACTCTTGGAGGCGTGGGAGCGGTCCCACGACGGGTGAGAGTAGGGAAGCCCCGACGCGTCGTCAAGAATTTTGTCCGTCTTACTGTTTGGTCATGTTCGAATACGACGACTCTTGGCACTCACAGAACTGCACCCCTCGGCGACCCGCTGTCACCCGAAGCGCCTCCGAACTGGTCCTCTTCGCCCGGCGCGGACAGTGAGGCTACTTGCCCCCGCCCTCCACCCGTGCCGCCCCATGAGTCCAGAACTCCCAATTCACGAGCGCCTGTTGACAGGTACCCGCCCGATCGGGAAGCTGCGTGATGCACCTTCCACTCACTGAATCCACCGGACTCTGACCTGCGTTAGATCCGATCTGTGAACGATCACAGGAATTGGGTGTGGTGAATGGGCTCTCAGCGGCGCCCAGTTCGGTCGGCGGGACGGATCGGCCAGGGTGTGCGGCGCGTGCGCCGTCGCTTCGCCATGAAGAGACCTGTGCGGCCGCACCCCGCCCAAGACCCCACCGGCCAAGCGCTGTTCACAACCACGACCCACTGCCAATCGCCCAGCCTTCACACTTCACAGACGGCATCCGTGCCTGCCCCCGGAGAACCGGAGAACCCTTGAAGACGCTTCGGATCCTTCTCACGACCGCTGCGGTGATCGCCTTGTCGGCGTTCGGCGTCAGCGGTGTCTCTGAGGCCGGAAGTGCCGGGGGGCACTGTTCCGGTACGTCCCTCGCCGCGGCCCCAGCCGCACGGGCGGCTCAGCCGGTCACCGTGTGGCTGGCCGGTGACTCCACCATGGCCGACCCCAGCAGCCGTTGCCCCGTCGGCTGGGGCAGTCAGTTCGACGCCCTGTTCACCAGCGACGTCACAGTCAAGAACCGAGCGGTGAGCGGCCGCAGCATCCAGACCTGGCTGTACGAGTCGAATGTGAGCAACACCAAGGGCTCCGACGGCGAGTGCGTGCTCCGCTCCAACGCGTACTCATCGCGCTGGCAGGCGATGCTGAACTCGACCGCCGGCATGAAACCCGGCGACTACCTCTTCATCCAGTTCGGCATCAACGACACCGACTCCGCCTGTCCGCGGCACGTAGGCAGGCCCCGGTACCAGCAGTTGATGACCATGATGGCGCAGGCCGCCCTGGACCGAGGAGCGCACCCGGTTCTACTCACTTCGGTCGCCGCCATCACCTGTTCCGGCAGCACCGCCACCAAGAACCGGGCCTTCGTCCCTCAGACCTTCGCGGCCGGATCCACCACCGGGGCACCGGTCGTCGACCTCGAGGCGCTGAGCGTCTCGCTCTACAACAGCCTGCGCTTCTGTCCGAACAACGGCGATTACGGATCAGGCCCGTTGGGTGCTTTCTTCTGCAATGACCACACCCACTTCGAAGCCTACGGCGCGCAGCGGATCGCCCGCCTCGTCACCGACGACATACGCCACAAGAACCTTCCGCTTGCCCTGTACCTAAGGTAATCCCCCGGCGGCACGAACTCTCTCCGTTCCCCTCGTCAGGGTCCGGGGGGCTCGGCCGCCGAGCCCGGTACACAGTCCGTGGCCCGGCTGACTGTTCACCGCGCGACGCTGATCCCGAACTCAATCACCTGCCTTCCGAGCGATGTGGAGAAGAAAATGAAACGTTCCAAGCAGAGGAAGGTCGCCCTCCCGGTCTCCGCGGTCATGGCGATTGTCGCCACCGTGCTCGCTGGGTCGGCACCGGTAGGTAACGCCGCAGCAGGAAAGGTCTATTACGTCTCCCCCACCGGCAACGACAGCGCCGCAGGAAGCCAATCGACTCCCTGGAAGACGTTCGCCCACGCCCAGTCCGTCGCGCAGGCCGGCGACACCGTCTACTTCCGCGGCGGCACGTACGCGTATACCCGTGCGAACGCAAGTTGCAGTAGCCAGACCGACAGAGTCGACGCAGTCACCCTGAACAAGAGCGGCAGTTCCGGCAACCTCATCAGCTACGTCGCCTATCCGGGAGAGAGGCCGGTCTTCGACTTCTCGCAGATGAACGACGACTGCCGGATCAAGGGGTTCGACGTCACCGGAAATTGGATCCGCCTCAAGGGGCTCACAGTCACCGGCGTACCGCAGAACAACAACCTTAACCACGAGTCCTGGGGAATCTGGATCTCTGGCAGCAACAACACCTTCGAGCAGTTGGACCTCCACCACAACATGGGTCCGGGCCTGTTCATCCAGGACGGCGGCGGCAACCTCGTCCTCAACTCGGACTCCCACCACAACTACGACCCGCACACGTCCAACGGAGCCGGCGAGAGCGCCGACGGTTTCGGCGCCCACGTCTCGGCCAACCACCCCGGAAACGTCTTCCGAGGCGATCGCGCCTGGTGGAATTCCGACGACGGCTTCGACCTCATCAACGCCTTCTCGTCCGTCACGATCGAGAACTCCTGGGCGTGGCTCAACGGATATCTGCCGGGGACCACCACCGCAATCGGCAACGGCAACGGCTTCAAGGCCGGCGGCTACGGCGGAAAGTACGTGTCGAACGGTGTCAAACACACCGTCCGCTCCTCCGTAGCGTTCAACAACCGGTCTTCAGGCTTCTACGCCAATCACCACACCGTAGCGGACGACTTCTTCAACAACACGAGCTACGGAAATCACCCGGACTTCAACATGCTCGGAATCTCCCCGAGCGGCACCGCTATAGGCCTCGGCAACCTGCGCAACAACATCGCCTACACCGGCACGCTGCTGTCGAACATGAACGGGACCAACTCCTCGTACAATTCCTGGAATCTGAACGTCAATCTGTCCAACTCCCAGTTCCAGAGCGTGTCGACGTCCGGCTGGGACGCGCCCCGCCAAGCCGACGGCAGCCTCCCCCTGCTTCCCCACCTGCGCCTCGCCGCGAACAGCACACTGATCGACAAGGGCCTCAATGTCGGTCTGCCCTACAACGGCTCGGCTCCGGACCTCGGCGCCTTCGAACACTGACGGAAGCCGCCCACCCTACGACCACGAGATGACGGACTTCTTCAACCGGTCGAGGCAGCGCGACGGTGGGTGGTGCCGGGCCCGGTCGGCACCACCCGCAGTCACCTCCTCACCCCACCGCTCGCTCCCGGGCTGCCGGATCCAGGATCAGCCTTCGCAGACGGGTCCTGGTCTCGGACATAGACGGTGACTCGCGCTCCCTTGACATGGGTTGTTCCGTACTCGCGGAAATAGTGCCGCAAGGTGCTTGTTTTCGCTTCCTCCTGCGGGTTGTTCGGTAAGTGCGCATCCGCCGCGCGGACCGCGACGATTCGGTCGAATTCCAGCATGCGTGCCGCGATATCCTGGGCGGGAAGCTCGACACCTGCAAGTGTGTTTGACGAAATGGCATCCTGTGCCAGGGCGAGATCTGTCAGGAGACGGGTGTCCTCGGGGTTGGCCGCGGTCAAGATCCGGTGCCGGCCGGAGAGATAGAGCAGCCCGTCGCCGGGTCGGCTTTCCTTCCGTACGGCGGCGCCGATGGCGGTGGCATCATTGCTCCGGCTTTCGGGTGTCCTCAGCGAGAGGCTCGGCTGAACGAGCGCGGCCAGTACGGCAACCGCTGCAACCGCCGCGATCCACGCGGTGCGGGAAGACCGCTGCCTCCGGAGCAAGTAATCCATCCATGCGCCCAGCAGCAAGGCGATTCCGATATTGCTGTAGAGCACGTACCGGTCGACGAAAAGGGGTTTGACCAGTGAGGCGATGAGGAGCAGAAGGCCCGGAAGCACAACGATCGGCACAGCCAGCACGGAAAGCCGTACGGGTCCCCTCATCCCCAGGGGAGCAAGCGCACACACCACGCCCACCACTGCCACGGCCAGGACATCATTGAGCCGCACCGGTCCGTCGATCCAGGACACCTGCGCCGACTGCCGCGCACTACGGATCGCCAGTGGCAACAGCCCGGCCACAACGCCCGCGGCAGACATACTCCACGCTTTCAGCACCGGTCGTGGAACACGGGAGACGACCAGTGTGACGCCGTGTGCGACCAGGGCGAGGACCGCGAACTCATGGAGGAGACAGGCCAGCAGCATGGTGGAGCCATAGACCGCCCACCGCCACCGGGTGCGATGCGGGACGCTGATCACGAGCGCATAGGTGGCCCAGCTGATCAGGGCACAGACCATGGCGTACGAGCGACCTTCCTGCGCGTACTTCTGGACCTGGGGAAGGAGAGCGAACACCAGCCCGGCCAGCAGTCCGGCACGGGGCCCCGCCAGGCGTAGCCCCAGAAGCCCGACTCCGCTCGCCGCCACGGACATCGCCAGCACAGACGGCAACCGTAACGTCAGCAGCCCCGCGCCGAAGAGGCCGAAGATCTCATGCATCACGGCGTAGTAGAGGGCATGGACCAGATCGATGTGCTGGGCGGTGAGCCATATCTGCGAAAGGTCGCGGTGTGCGAGCTGGTAGGTGACGGACTCGTCCCCCCACATGGTGTTCTTCCTGCGGATGCCCCAAAGCCCGAGAGCGACGGACAGGACCAAGGGCGCGATGACGACAACGGCTTTGGCCGGGCCCGGTGATCGTCGACGGGCGGGTGCGGGACGGGAAACGGTCCTGGCCACGGCGGGGCCACGTTCGGCAACGGACATCGGCGGCAGGGCCTTTCAGCAGTGGCGAAGATGTTCCGCCAGCGTGCCCGGACCTCGTTGACCGGTTGCTGACCCAACCTGACCGGCCGATCAGGAAGGCGGGCCGGCGCTGTGCGAGGCTGCACCCCATGCGCATCCTGGTGGTCGAAGACGAGGTGGACCTTGCCCACACCCTGCACACCGGTCTGACCGCCGAGGGCTACAGCGTCGACCTCGCGCATGATGGCCGGCAGGGGCTGTGGATGGCGCGGACCGGCGAATACGCCCTGGTCGTACTGGACTTGATGCTGCCCGGGCTCAACGGCTACAAGGTCTGCGCCCAGTTGCGCCGGGAGGGCAACGCGACCCCCATCCTCGTACTCACCGCCAAGGACGGGGACTGGGACCAGGCAGAGGCCCTGGACACGGGGGCCGACGACTACCTGGCCAAGCCCTTCTCCTACATGGTGCTCGTCGCACGGCTGCGGGCCCTGGTCAGACGAGCCGCCGCCGTCGCCCCGCCCGTCCTTGCCGTGGGCGACCTCTCGTTGGACGTCGCCGGCCGGGTCTGCCGCCGGGCCGGGACCCGGGTGGACCTCACCCCCAGGGAGTTCGCCGTGCTGGAGCTACTCGCCCGCCGTGCGGGACAGGCGGTCTCCAAAACGGATCTGCTCTACCACGCGTGGCCCGACGAAGCCGAGGATCCCAACCTGGTGGAGGCGCGCGTCAGCGCGCTGCGCAAGAAGGTGGACGCCGCGTTCCACCGGCAGTCACTGCAGACCGTACGAGGCACCGGCTACCGGCTGGTGGACGACCGTGAACGCGACTGAACCGCGACGCCGCTGGTGGCCGCGTTCAGTGCGAGCCCGCACGGCTCTGGCCGTCGCCGCGACCGCCGCCGTCATCCTGGTCGGCATCGGCTGGTGGGTTCACCACGATGTCTACCGTCAGAGCACGCAGATCGCCGAAGGGCAGGCGCAGGCACAGCTCCGGGCTCTCGTCGATCAGCTGGAGGAGGGTGTGGTTCCCGTTCGCAGAAGCACCGTGCCGTACGAGGTCGTCGCGACCGGCCGCCGCGCCGCTGTCGCCTACGGCGGAGGCATGGAGGAACTCGATCCCGGCACCCGTCATGTGCTGCCCGCCCCGCCGAAGGCCGAGTTGCCCGCCCCGCCAGATGACGAGTCGTCAGGCTGGGGCTATACGACCCTTCCCATGCGCTTACCAGCGCGCCACGACTCCAAGCCCGGGGACCTGTTCGGCAAGGACGGTGGGACCTACCTGGTCATGTACTGCGATGTCAGGGCCGATGAACTGAGCAACGAAAAAGTCGCCGCTCTGGGTATCGCCGCCGACGCCCAACTGCGGGTCCATGTGGTGGTGCTCCCGCACGCCGGCGAGGACATCGCCGAGACAATCACCGAAACCACCGACCTCCTGCTGCTGCGGGCCGGGCTCGTCGGCCTCGTACTGATCGCCGCCGTCGCCTACTTCGCCGTCCGCATCGCGCTGCGGCCGGTCGAAGCCATCCGCGTCCTCACCGCCTCGGTCACCGCGAGCGACCCCCGCGAACGCGTCACCGTCCCCGCCACGGGACACGAGATCACCGCCCTGGCCACCACCATCAACACCACCCTCCAACGCCTCGACAACGCCGCCGCCCAGCAACGCCGCTTCGTCGCGGACGCCGCCCACGAACTGCGCAGCCCCCTCACCACACTGCTGGCCAGCCTGGAAGTCGCGCTCGCCTACCCCGAACGCACCGACTGGCCCGCCGCGGCCACCACCGCCGCACGACAGACCCGCCGCCTCCAGGCCCTCGCCGAAGACCTGCTGCTCCTCGCCCGCCTCGACACCCGCACTCCCACAGCCGACCCCGAAACCGTCGACCTGGCAGCCCTCGCCTCCCGGCTGACCGAGCAATACCCCCTCACCGAACGACCGTTGACCCTCACCTGCGACAGCACCGCCCCCGCACACGCACACGGAAACCCCGACGAGTACGAACGGCTGCTGCGCAACCTCATCGACAACGCCGCCCGCCACGCCGCACACCGCATCCAGATCACCATCCGAAACGAGGACGCCTGGGTCGTCCTCACGGTGCACGACGACGGACCGGGCGTGCCCGCCGAGGACGCCGAGCGCATCTTCGAACGCTTCGTCCGGCTCGACGACGCCCGCTCCCGCGACCACGGCGGTACCGGCCTGGGCCTCGCCATCGCCCGCGACCTGGCCCACCGCCACCGAGGAACCCTCACCCTCACCCCCCGGACCCTCGGAGCATGCTTCCAGCTACGCCTTCCCCGAGCCGCCACGCCAGCCGGGAAATAGCGCGCTTCACCGCGAGAACTGACGTCCTTCACCGCGGTCGCACCGGCCACGATGAGACGCCGCTGGGCGGGCAAGCACCAACGGGCACGGGCTGCTGGTCATCGCCCTGCCTGATGTCAATGGGCGGCTGCTGTGGACGACCGGTGGAGGATCGGCCGTGCCCAGCTGCGGTCCACGAAACTGTGCGACAGCGCCGGGAGGTGAATCCTTTCCGGACCTCCCTGCCTCTTATCTGTGTACCGGCCGAACGGGCCGGCGGAACCGGGAGGAACAACCAATGATGGTCACCAGCCTCGTAGTGATCGGAGCCCTGCTCGTGGGCGCGTGCAGCTGGCACTTGATTCGGCGCTACAAGAGCCGAAGCTGACCAGAGCCTGCACAGGACGCCTTCCGAGGATGAGGAGCACATGAACCAGCACTTCCCCTGGCCGGACGAGCGGCTGATCAAGGCCGCTCAGGACGGCGACGTCACTTCGCTCACCGCCGTCGTCGTGAGATCGCAGCCTCATGTGCGCAAGTTCGCCATATCGCTGTGCGCCTCACCGCAGGATGCGGAGGACGCAGCACAGGAGGCGCTGATCATCCTCTACCGAAAGATCGGCACCTTGCGGGCCACCGGAGCGCTCGCCTCATGGATGTTCCGGATCGTGCGCAATGAATGCCTCCGGCAGGTACGACTGCTCGTCTCGCGGAGCAACGAGCAGTCGGTCGAACCGGAAGCGTCAGCGGAACCGTCCGCCGAGAACGCGGTGCTGCACAGACTGGAGGTGGAGCGGATCGCGGCCGCGGTCTGTGCCCTCCCTCGTGACCAGCGGCAGATCCTGATCATGCGGGATGTTCAGGGCCTGCCGGGCAAGAGCGTCGCCCATTCGCTCGGTCTGAGCAACGCCGCGATGAAATCTCGGCTGCACAGAGCACGCGCAGCGCTGCGTCACTCCCTCGCAGTGACCGATGAAGTTGCCGATCAATCAGTCGGAGAAGCCTCATGACCGTGACCACCGTGAAGCCCGCGCACGAGGCGAAGGCCCAAGCCACCACACAGTCCGCGGCTCCCGAGTCGAACTTCGCCAGCAAGTCCGTCCCGCGCCACCTGACGCGCGGCGCCATCGGCTTCGGGCTGATCATCGGCTCGATCGGCCTGCTGCCCGTTGCCGGCCCGGCCACCCTGCTGGCGGCCCCGTTGGCCCTGATCGCCTTCCGCGGCTGCCCCACCTGCTGGATGGTCGGCCTGGCGCAGACCATTTCCCGCGGCCGCATGGAGCGCCAGTGTGTGGACGGCATCTGCACTCTCAAGGCGCGCCCGGCACCAAGTGCCGCCAACGAGCCGCCAGCCGAAATCAGCGTCCCTGCTGTTCCCAGGTGACCAGGCCACCTCCATTCGGCGTGGGCCGCGAACTGGTGCGTACTGGCTTGCATGCACGCCGCAACGCACGCGACTACGAACGCCTGCCCCAGCACTCCGAAGTGCACCTGAACTGGGCACTCATCACCACGATGACCCGACGCCTCACCCGCAAGAGCCCCCGCACCGACAACTGGACCAAGAAGCGCGGCTCCGCTTCGTGAACCGACCTTCTCTACGTCGGCATCACTCCGAGTCCTCAGCACGCCATTCCTCTTCGAGAATGCTGAACGTCAGGGAGTCCCGCCAGCCGTCCCGTATCCATGCCGTGTGTCGAAGGCGCCCCTCATAGGTCATACCGAGCTTGGCCAGCACTCTGGCGGAGCCGAGATTCCGCGGGTCGCAGGTGGCGAAGATGCGATGAAGCCCCAACTGAACGAAGCCGCGAGAGAGTAGCTGGCGCCCGATTCCTGTGCCAATGCCTTGCCCCCATACCCGAGGATGGACAATGTAGGAGATCTCGCCCTGGCGCTGCGTGTGACTGCGGACATGCAGCTCGCCCACACCGACAACGTCGTCCCCGAGGCGCGCTACATGGGCGAACCTCTGCTGGGGTGTGCTCGACCAAGCCTCGACTGCGGCCTTCACGAAATCGCGTGTCTGGTCCTCAGTGTTTGGTCCCCAAGGCTGGAAACGACAGGCCTCTGGGAGACAGGCCCACGAGTGAATGGCCTGCCAGTCATCAAACGCGATCTTGTCCAAGGACACCGAGTGCAGTCTCATGAGTTGATCTTGTCAACTGAAGTCAGACAGGACTATGGGTTCAAAAAACACCCGCTGAGTGAGCGCGAGGACAGCCGGACCCGCCCCATCCGGTGCCCGGATGCCGTCCGAAGGATTGGGCGGCGTCCGGAGACCTGCGACGACTGCACAGCACCGTCGCCGATGTCGCGCCGCTCGTGCTCGACTACGCACATGCACCCCGCACACACCCGCCGCACCTGATACTCGCGCAACAGTTCGGGTGAGTACGGGCAAACCATCGTGCGTCATACCAGTTGGCACCGTATTGACGGTGTGCTCTCCGGTGGTCCGGGGGACTATGGAAGTCCAGGCGCCTGCCGACGCAGACAGGCCGCGCTCCAGGCCGGCGGATGGCCCCGTGTCGGCGGGTGGAAGGAGTGCCGCGATGAGCGAAGCCGAAGGGCCTTCTGCGGGCCTCGACCGGGCAGGCACCTGGCGGCAGAATGAGCCCTCGGCGCCGAGCGGACTGATGGACCTGCTCGGTGTCGCGGCGGTGTTGCTGGATGCCGACGGCCGGGTCGTCCTGTGGAGCCCGCAGTCCGAAGCCCTGTTCGGCTACACCGCGCACGAAGCGCTCGGGCAGTACGCCGCCCGGCTGCTCGTCCACGAAGACCACAGCGACTGGGTGATCAAGACGTTCGCCGAGGTCATGAAGACCGGCCAGAGCTGGGGCGGCACGTTCCCCATCCGGTGCAAGGACGGCAACACTCGGTCGGTGGAACTGCGCAACATGCGGCTGCTCGACGACCGCGGCGACTTCTACGCCCTCGGGCTCGGCACCGACTCCGCCACCCTGCGCGAGCTGGAGCGGGACGTCGCCCTGTCCACCCGGCTGATCTCCCAGTCCCCCATCGGCGTGGCGATCTTCGACACCGATCTCAGGTACGTGGCAGTCAATCCCACCCTGGAACACATCCACGGCATTCCCGCGACCGATCACCTCGGTCGCCGCTACCGCGAGGTCATGAGCGCCGAAGAGTTCGAGGAAGCCGAGACTGCGATACGGCAGGTCCTCAGCAACGGGCACCCGCTGGTCGACCAGGCCCCCATCGTCGGCCGCACCCGGGCCGACCCCGGGCACAAACACGCCTGGTCGATCTCGGTGTACCGGCTCGAGGACACCCAGGGCCGGGTGCTGGGAGTGGCTGAGCTGGTGGTGGACGTCACCGAGCGGTACCAGTCGGCGATGGAGGCCACTGAGACACGGCGGCGCCTGGCGCTGATCGCCGACGGCTCAGCCCGCATCGGCACCACCTTGGAGGTGGAGCAGACCGCCCGGGAGCTGGCCGAGGTGACCGTGCCCGAGTTCGCTGACGTGGTCACCGTCGACGTCCTCGACTCCGCCATCGACGAGCACCGTCCCGCCACCAGAGCCGGGCCCGCACTCTTCCGTGCCCTGGCAGTGAAGGCCGCCTATCCCACTGAGGCCCTCCAGGCCGCCGATGCGCCCGGCGAGATCGCCACGTACGACGCCGACCGCCTGGCCACCCGATGCGTGCGCACCGGCCGGCCCATCCTCGTCCGCCATGCCGACGGAAACGACCTGACGCACATCGCTCGCGACGAGGACGCCGCCACCCTGCTCGCCCGGGCCGGAGTGCATTCCTACCTGGCCGTCCCACTCACCGCCCGCGGCGCCGTCCTCGGCTTCCTGGGGATCGCCCGCGCCCGCGATCCGCAGCCGTTCGACGAGGACGACCTCGCCATCGCCTCCGAGCTGGCCTCCCGCACAGCGGTGTGCCTCGACAACGCCCGTACGCATCAGAGAATGCGCAACGCCGCCGAAACTCTCCAGCGCAGCCTGCTGCCCGAACACCCACCGGAGCTGCCCGGCTTGCAGGTCGCCTCCCGATACCTGCCTGCACAGGCCGCCTATGAGATCGGCGGCGACTGGTACGACGTCCTCCCCCTCGGCGGGGACAAGACGGCCCTCGTCGTGGGCGACGTGATGGGCAGCGGCATCGACGCCGCCGCCACCATGGGCCGTCTGCGCACCGCCACCGCGGCCTTCGCCGGCCTCGACCTCGGCCCCGCCCGCGTCCTCGAGCAACTCGACACGATCACCTCCGGACTGGACCCGTACATCGCCACCTGTCTCTACGCCGCCTACGACCCGCACGACGCCACCTGCCGTATCGCCAACGCCGGCCACCTGCCCCCCGTCCTGGTCCACAGCGGCGCCCGCCCCCGACTGCTCGACCTGCCCACCGGCACCCCCCTCGGCGTCGACGGCGTCCCCTTCGAAACCACCACCTTCCGCCTCTCCCCCGGCGACCGACTGGTCCTGTACACCGACGGGCTCGTCGAAACCCGCCACCACCCCATCGACGAACGCCTCAACACCCTCCTCCGCCTGCTCGAGGCACCCGACTCCCCGCTGGAAGAAACCTGCGACCGGCTCCTGCACAACCTCCGCCACCCCGACAACCACGACGACGTCGCGCTACTGATCGCCCGCGCACGCCCGTTCGCACAGGAACCGCAGCGTTGCCCGTAGCGGCTCTCGTCAGCCGAGTAGTCCCACGGACGTCAACCCTTGCCTCACCTATCGAATATCGATAGATTCCCATCGGAAGTCGATGGAAGGGTGGGTCATGGGAAAGCTGACCGTGGGCGCGCTGCGCGCCGTGCTCGTGGTGGTGCTCGCCGGCACCGTGTTCGTACAGGCATTGATGGTGTGGACGTTGGTCAGCGGGAGCGACCCCGAGGACGGGTCGCTCCCGCTGACCCCGCTGCGCGTGATCACGACCCTGGGCATGGTGTCGGCCCAGGTCGCCCTGGTCTGCGTATGGCGGCTGGTGACGATGGTGCGACGCGGAACCGTGTTCTCCCACGCCGCCTTCCGGTACGTCGACGCCGTGATCGGCGCGATCGTGGCGGCTGCCCTGCTGTGGTTCGCGGTCACGGCCATCAACGCTCCGGGCCAGCGCGACGACCCGGGCGTCACCGTCATCATGGGCGGGGTCGGCTTGGCCATCCTGGGGGTCGCGCTCATCGTGCTCCTGCTGCGGATGCTGCTCGCCCAGGCCGTTGCACGCGATGTCGAAGCGTCGCAGATGCAGGCCGAGTTGGACGAGGTGATCTGATGCCGATCGCCGTCGACATCGACGTGATGCTGGCCCGGCGGAAGATGTCCGTGGGCGAGCTCGCGGAACGCGTGGGGATCACTCCCGCCAACCTCGCGGTACTCAAGAACGGCCGCGCCAAGGCGGTGCGCTTCGCGACGCTCGCCGCGCTCTGCGAAGTGCTCGAGTGCCAGCCGGGCGACCTGCTGCGCTGGGAGGCCGAGGACGCCGTCGGCACATCACCTGCCCCAGCGCAGACGTGAGAACGCCTGGCACCACCGGCCCGTGACACGGCGCGTGGACCGAATGGACCTGGATCGCCGATCTGCGAGCAGCGGTTCGGCCGCTTCCTGCACCACCAGCCCGGATTACTCGACAAGGAGGAACACGGCGGAGGCAGGACACTCCGTGCGGTGACCGTCAGGTGACAAGTCTGCCCCTTTGCTAGGTGCTGGTACCGGCACCTAGCTATGGTGGGGGTATGGGAAAGCAGACGAATATCCGCCTGGATGAGGACGTCAAGGCAGCCGCCGAGGCCAGGGCCAAGCGCCGCGGTTTGAGCCTGCAGGGGTACGTGGCTGATTTGATCGAGCAGGATGTGAACGAGTCACGTGCCGCCTTCATGGCCGGTGCCACGGCGTTCCTGGCCTCGTACGCCGCGGAGTTCGAGGCGGAATTCGGTGAGGACCGGTACCCCGGTCTCCCGGAGGGGCCGGCGCGGACCGCGCCGAAGGACGCCGCGTGAATCTGCGGATCGACCTCGCCTGGATCTTGGCTGTGGCACAGCAGATCCCGGGGGACCCTCAGGTCGTCGACTACGGCGTGCCCGTAGCCGCGGAAGCACGTCATCGGGCAGAGGTCCTGGACCGCGAGGTCTATCCCGAGCCCCATCACAAGGCTGCCGCGCTGCTGTGCGAACTGGCGAGGAACCCCAGCCTGGAGGTGCGGAACCTGCTCTTCGCGGCGACGGTGACCGCGGCGTACCTGTCGGCGTGCGGACTCCCTGTGAGCCCCGGCCTGGACACCGTTCTCCCCTTGGCCCGCGCCGCCCGGGACGGGCTGCCGGTCCGGGAGGTCGCCGCTCAGATCAAAGCCTGGACGAGCTGAGCCACCCGCCACGAACTCACGCCGGCCGCGCTCGCCCGTATTCGTTGTCGGGCGCGTCACCCAGACCTGCACTCGCCCCAGTAGGGCGACGTATCGAGGTCCTGGCAGCGTGAACTGGTAGTCCGGAGTTCAGGATCCGGTGCGGTAGCGGGCGAGCATGAGGGCGACGGCTTCGTCCACGATCGCGGCGTCGGCGGGGTCGGGCGGGACGAAGTCGGTCCGTACGAGTTGAGGCCACAGGAACTGGCCGCAGATCATGCCGAGGAACTGTTCGGCCACGCCGGATGCCGACTGCGGCTGTCCGTCGGCCGAACGGAAGTCGAGTGTGCCGGCCTGCGCTTCGGCCTCCAGATAGTCGCGGAGCCGGTCGAAGAAGGGCCCGCGGTCGGTGGCGAAGCCGGTGCCGACGATATCGGCGAGTTCCGGCATCTGGGGAAGTTCGGTGATGATGAGGCGGTACAGCGCCGCCGTGCCGGGCCGCCCAACCAGGCAGGCGTAGTCACGGCCGATGTGGTCCAGACCGTACCGGGGATCACCGGGCGGGGGCGGTTCTGCGTACTCCACATCCAGCTGCCACTGCTCGGAGGTGACGGCCGCGAACAGCGCAGCCTTGGAGGGGTAACGCTTGAAGAGGGTGCCGGTGGAGACGCCGGCCGCCCTGGCGATCTGGGCCAGGGAGGTCTTGTCGTATCCCCGGGCGAGGAAGAGGTCGCGGGCGGCGCGGATGATGCGCGCGCGGTTCTCCGCTTTGATCTGCGCGTGATACCCGGCCTGGCACACATCGCCATCGGTTTCCGCTCGGTCCGCCACCGACATGCCCACGCCCCTCGCCCGTCTCCCGGCCGCATCCTCGCTGTCAGAGGACGGTCTGGCCTCCATCCAGGATAAGGTCCTGGCCCACAGCGAAGGCGGAGACGTCGGAGGCCAGGTACACGACGGCTTCCGCGACCTCCTCGGGCATACCCATGCGACCCAGCGGGATGCCGGCGCTGATCCCGTCCAGGACCGCCGCCTGCACCGTGGGGTCCTCGATGCCGAGCTTGGAGTAGAGCGGGGTGTCCACCGGGCCGGGGCTGACCGCGTTGAACCGGATGCCGTGCGACCTGAGCAGGTCCGCGTTCCACGACCGCATCAGGGAGCTGACGGCCGCCTTCGTCGCAGCGTAGGCGTTCGACTGCCCGTAGCCGCCGTGCGCGCTGTTGGACGCGTTGAGGATGACCGAGGACGGGTTGGCCAGCACGGGCACCAGGGCCTGGGTGAGGAAGAAGACGCTCTTGACGTTGATGTCGAAGAGCCGGTCGTAGCTGTCCTCCGTGTGGTCCTCGAACGGCCGCCAGTCCGAGACGCCGGCGTTCAGGAATGCCACGTCCAGCTCCCCGAAGTGCTCACGCACCCGCTCCGCCAGGCCGCGCTGCGCATCAAGATCGCGCGCATCGGCCTGCACCACCGGCACCTTCTCCCCGAGGATCTGCCGCGCCCTGTCGATGCTGGCCGGGGTTACGCCCGTGACCAGCACGTCGGCCCCCTCCGCGATAAAACGCTGCGCGGTCTCCAGGCCTATCCCGCTCGTGCCGCCGGTGATGAGGGCACGCTTGCCCGTAAGACGATTCATGTTGATTGTTCCTTGCCGAGGCGTAAGGTAAGTCGATGGACTCACCATGCGAAGGTAACTCCCGCACGGCCCTTAAGGCAAGTCAATCCACTTACCTTCGCCGATCTGGACGGTTCGGCCACGCCGGAGAAGGTGTGGGCCAGCCATTGCACGGGACGCTGATGAGCGAGGACTCAGCCCTTCGCGGGGAAGTTCGCGGCGCTCATCGGGTACCGGGGCGATCGCGTCGCAGCAGCCGCTCGGCGACCAAGTCGTAGGAGTCCTCGACCGCGTCGGTGATCAGCCGCTCGGTGATGCCGGCGCCCGGCCCCAGTGAGATCCAGTGGCGTTTGTCGAGGTAGCGGCCCGGTGTGATCGAGGCGTGGCCGCGTTCCAGCGCGCGGGCGTGTTCGGGTTCGCACTTGACCGTGATGATCTGTTCGTCCGGGTCGTCGGTGACGATCAGGAACACCTTGCCCGCGACTTTGTACACGTCGAGTGCCGGCGTGAAGGGGTAGCCGTGGCTGACGTCGGGGAGGGCCAGGGCCGCCTGGCGGGCGGTGTCCTGGAGCCGGTCACCGGGCGCGTTCACCGGGCCGCCCGTGCGCCGGTGCCGTAGGTGTGCGGGTCGACGGGCTGCTCGGCCTTGGGCAGGTGGGCGACGACGAGCCGGTAGGAGTCGGTGACGAGCTCCCTGACGAGCTCCTTGTCGACACCTTCTCCGCTCTCCAGGGTGATCCAGTGCCTCTTGTTCATGTGGTAGCCGGGGGTGATCTGGCTGTACTGCTCCCGCAGGGCGTGGGCCTCGCCGGGGTCCGCCTTGAGGATCACGACGGGCCGCCCCGGGACTTCGGTCATCAGCATGAACACCTTGCCGCGCACCTTGAAGACCTCCCAGTCGGGCCCGAAGGGGTGCTCCAGCTGGGCTCCGGGGAGTTCCTCCGCGCAGTCGGCGGCGGTCTTGTGCAGGGCCGATCCGTTCATGGGTGGTGAACCCTCTCAGGTGGTGACGGGCTGCGGCATCGAAGGAGGCGGAGGGCGCGCCACGCGGGCGCGGTGGCACGTCCCATCCTCACGTCCCATCCTTCCGTCGAAGCCGACCAGAAGGGCGGTAGGCTGCGGACACGTGATGGTCGACAAGCGACACTCCGGGCCGAGCAAGCAGGCCGGACCAGCTGCGGTTCCGCTGTACGGTTTCCAGCCCCCGGTCGGTACTCCGTACGGCCTCGAGGTGAGTACCGTCGAGGATTTCTTCGCCCAGCACGACGACTGGCCGTGGAACCCGCCCCGTCCGGGCCGTGCCACCTTCCACTACCTCATCGCCGTCACCGAGGGTGAGCTGCGGCACGACGTCGACCACGTCACGCGGACCGTCGCCCCCGGCCAGTGGCTGTGGGTGCGTCCCGGGCACGCGCAGCGCTGGCATCCGCCCGGCGCGGCCCGCGGCCCGTTCATCCTGTTCGAACCGGACGTGCTGCGGCCCGACCTCGCCCGTCTCCTGGCCCCGCTCACCGCGCACGAGGCCCCTGCCGTGCTCACCCCGCACCCCGACGACGCCGCATGGCTCCAGCAGACCGCACTCCAACTCCTGGACGAACACCGCTCACTGGGGCGCCGCCCCCTCGACATCCACCATGCCCTGCGACGCAGTCTGCTCGAATCGCTGCTGCTGCGCCTGGCCAACTCTCCGGGCATCGCCCCCATCGGCACGGCCACGGCCGATACGGGCCGCGCCGACAGGTACGGACGCTTCCTGGACGCCTTGGAGCTCCACTTTCGCGAACTGCACCAAGCCGCGGACTACGCCGAGTTGCTCGACTGCTCGGTCCGCACCCTCAGCCGCGCCGCCCGGGACGCCACCGGCAAGGGAGTACGTGAACTCATCGACGAGCGGCGCCTCCTGGAAGCCCGGCGCCTGCTGGGAGCCGCCAAGTGGGATGCCCGGGCTGTGGCCGTCCACCTCGGCTTCACCGATCCCGCGAACTTCGGCCGCTTCTTCCGCGACCGCACCGGTCTGACCCCGGCCGCCTTCGCAGCCCAGAAGTGAGGACCGACGCACAACGGAAGCCATTCCTCCGTCAGTTCCTCTTACGGATGCTCTGACCGGCCGTTGTCGACCATCGCCCAGCGGGGGCGGTTGGTCGTTGGCTCTCAGTTGCCCAGGTCTCAGTCGTCCAGAACGACGACGTGCTTGCCCGGCGTGGTGGCGGACTCGACGTCGGCCTGGGCGTCACGGACCTGTTCCAGGCCGTGATAGACCTTCGCGACCGGGACTTTGAGGCGCCCTGCGGCGATGGCCTGGAGCTGGCGGGCAAGGACGTCGGCCGGGAGATCGGCTGCCTGACCGCCGTACGACGTCAGCCGCACCCCGTGGGGATCATGAACGGGGTGAAATCGGAGATCGTCCACTGGCCCGCCAGGGCTCCGGTGAAGCAGACCGTGCCGTGCCGGCCGACGGTACGGAGGGTGTCGGCGAGGACCGAGCAGCCCACCAACTCCAGTACGGCGTCGACGCCCTCCGGCATCAGCTCGCTCACCTGGTCGGCGATCATGCCGCTGTCGACGAGGGGATGGTCGACGCCCGCGGCCCACAGTTCCCCGACCCTCTGCGGGCTGCGGGTGGCGGACAGTACGGTGGCTCCGAGGTCCTTCACGATCGTGGCCGCGCTCAGCCCAGGTGATCAGCCCGTGGTGGCCCTACGCTGTTCCGTATCGTCCGAAGGCCGTCAGGGGCGGGCGATGTTCTCGAACAGGTCGAGGACTGCCTGGTAGTGGGCGCTGGGCTCGTAGGGCGGGTTGACGACACTTCCCGAGGTGGGCCGGTCCGTGACGGCGGGCCACAGGCGGGTCTGCTCGCCGGTGACGAAGTCGAGGACGATGTCGCGGACACGCGTGTCACGGGCGGCCTGTTCGGGGCTGCGGCCCGGCTGTTCCTGGCCGACCAGGGCGTACATCTCAGTGCCGTGCACGGCGGGCGAGCCCTCGGCGGGCCCGATCATGAGGAGATGGGCGTTGCCGCCGGCGGCGGCGTGGGCCAGAGCGCCGCGGGCTGCGGGGAGCGTGAAGATGTAGTCCGTCAGGAGCGCAGCGCGGACCTCGGCAGGAGTGCGGCCGCCCTGGTCGTAGACGTCGACGATCCTCTTGGCGCGGGAGCGGGGAATGCGCCACCCCGCGAGTTCGTCGGTGACACGGTCGACGGTGTGCGGGTCGAACCGGTCGAGGTCGTTCGCCACCCACCAGCCCATCTCGTCGCCGGCCGTGCTCAGGAGGACGTCGATGTCCCGGTGCGAGCCCGAGGCCAGGACGTCCAGGGGGTGGGCGTGCAACACGCCGCCGGGCTGTTCGGCGTCCAGGACGACGCCGAGGCTCTTGTTGTACATGCCGCCCCGGACTCCGAGATCCGTCGGACAGACCTTGCGCAGGGCGGCCACCAGGGAGGCCGCGTCGAGATCGATCAGCTTGTCGGTGTTGCCCCCGACACCGAGTTCCGTGACGAACCGCTCCGCGAGCTCCTCGGCCCACCAGGCCGGGACGATACGCGAGGACGCGCCGGAGAACCCGGCCAGGCGCCGGTACAGGCCGTCTGCGGAGGAGGCCCCGAGCAGCCCGAGGGTGGTGTAGGCGCCGGCGCTGTGGCCGAACACGGTGACCTGGTCGGGGTCGCCACCGAAGTGGGCGATGTTCTGCTTGACCCAGGTAAGCGCGGCGATGACGTCCTGCAGGCCGAGGTTGCTGGCCTCGGCGAGCCGCCCGCCGTACTGGGAGAGCGAGAGCGCGCCCAGTGCGCCGAGCCGGTAGTTGACCGACACGCTCACCACGCGTCCCGTCGCGGCGAGACCGGCGGCGTTCGAGGTGGTCTGCGTGTTCGCTCCGTACTCGAATCCGCCGCCATGGATGTACACGGCCACCGGCAGCGCCTTCCCGGCCGGCTGCTCGGGAGCCCACACGTTCAGGTTCAGGCAGTCCTCGCCCATCCCGCTGTCCGCTTCGAGCCAGTCGCCGCTGTCGGGCTGGACAGAGACGACGCCCTTGCGGTCATAGGGGCGGTCCGGATCGAAATCCGCGACCACGGGGCGGCGGTATCGCTCGGCGGTGGCGAACGGGATTCCCCACCAGAACCGCACCCCTGGTGCAGTCGGAGCCTTTGGCGCGGTCGCGGTCATGGCGTGAGATTCCTTCCGGCGCGGTCGGGATATTTCGCGCGGTGTGTCGGCTAGTGGCTGCTTACAGTGACGCTCCCCAAGCATGTCCTGTGCCCCCACAAATAACCTGCCGCACAGCGGCCACCCGATGGTCACCAGGCGACACTTGTCTGCTCCTCCTCCTCTTGCACCCTTGTGCATAGTCGGTCAGTGACCAGCTGTGGAAGCGGTATGTCGGGGAGGGTTCGATTGACTCCGTGTGCGACCCCGGGAGCCGTTCCGATGTCGCCCGCCACCTGGTGGGGAAGTTCCCCGACGACCGAGTGCGTCGCGACATGTACTCCGCCGCCGCCGAAGGGGCGTACCTCTCCGGGTGGATGGCCTTCGACAAGCTGGCCGCCCGCTCCGGCGACGCCCGCTGTCGGGCCATCTCCTCCGCGCCATGGCGCACCAGGCTCTCGACCTCGGGTTGCTCAACAGGGCTAGTAGGACTCCGTTAGGTCTGCCTGCCGGCCGTGTTCAGGGGCATGAGGAGTGTGTGGACGTACATGAAGTCAATCGTGTTCGGGCGGCGTTGACGTTATTCGTGGCGGATGTGTTCGCCTCGGTGCCGCGCAAGGACCAGCGGGCCAAGAGCGACTGCTATCTGCGGGGACTGATGACGGACGGCCGCCGCAAGTCCATCCAGGCCATGCCTTGCGGCGGCCGGACGGCAACGAGCAGAACCTGCAGCAGTTCGTAAACCAGTCCACCTGGGATCCGGTGCGCCGGCGGATCGCCCAGCGGATCGGCCCGGACGCCTGGGCGGTCGATGACGTGTCGTTCCCCAAGGACGGCAGGATGTCGGTCGGCGTCGCCCACCAGTACTGCGGCGCTTTGGGCAAGCAGGCCAACTGCCAGGTCGCGGTCAGCGTGCACGCGGTCACCGACGCGGCCTCGTCCGCGACATGCAGATCGGGCCCGTAGGCACGCCGCGCGCCGTGGAATGCGAACAGGAACGGCGCCGTATCCGCCTCATGCCCCTCGGGCGCGTGCGCGGTCAGCTGCTGCGGAGGGATCGCATCGGCATCGCGTAGCGGATCTTCGACCACGGTGAGACAACGTTCCTCTCCCGGATGAGCTCGGCCTTCCAGCCCTCCGGTGTGTCCAACTCCCTCGACAGTGCTGAGCATGGGGCTCGGTGATGACGAGCAGGAGGCCGCGGACAGCGGCCGGCCTTGCCCGGCCGCCCCCTGAGGGAAGCGGCCGGGAAGACCGGCGGACCGTACGTCAGCAGTCGTTCTCCCTGTAGCTGGCCTTGCTGTATACGCCGGTACTCACGTCTTCGAAGGTCCAGCGGCCCGAATCCCCACGCCACACGTCGAAGCTGTGGTACTTGCCGTAGTAGGTGGCCACGATGAGCCCGGTGTCGGTAGTGCTCTCGTACTTCAGATGGCCCGTCCAGATGCCCCCGTCGACGTCCGGCAGCCAGGTCCGCTTCGCGTCCAGCTTGCTCATGGTGCCCTTGCCGACGATGCCGTCGATGGTCAGGCCCCAGCGGCTCTGCAGGTTCCGCGTGGCGAACTTGGTCTTGGAGCCGAATTCGCCGTCGATGTCGGACTTGGCGAAGCGGTATTCGGAGTTCTTCATGGCGCCCTCGGCGTAGAGGACGTTCTGCCAGAAGCAGGTCGCGCTGGAATGCGAGTACGAGGTTGTGGACAGGGTGCCCTCGTCACCGAAGTCGTCGTAGATCGAACCGGCGCCGCTGATGTACCCGTCGGACGCGGCGGCCGAGGCGGGCGTCGTGCTGACCGCCAGGATCGTCGCCGCCAAGGCGCCGATCGCGGCCGAGGCCATACGGGCCTGCTTGGTACGGAAGTTCATGCAGTTGCTCCCCCATTGAGATGGTGCACGTAATGACGAGCATCACCCTGCCCTGCGGACAGTCATCGCAGGCCGGGTGGAACAGAAGGTAGCGAGGGCTGTGGGTGGCGGGCAAAGCGCACGGTGCGCAGTTGCGGGGTTGCGGCTGTTCACGGTGCACGGTCGGCGATGCGGAACGCGTGGACGAGGTCGTGGGTGCCGAGGCCTGGGGTCTGGAGGCTGCGTTTCAGGAATTGTTCGGCGGTGCGCAGGTGGGCGCGAACGGTGGTGCGGCTGATGCCGAGGGTTTGGGCCGTTCGCTGGGCATCGGTGCCGGCTTCGATCCAGGCTCGCAGGGTCTGGTGCACGGTGCGGTCCGTGCCGGGCTGCAGGGGTTGGAGGAAGGCGTGGGCCCAGGTGATGGCCGCTTCGGTGGACAGCAGACTGTCCACCGAAGGCGTCGGTACATGCTCGGTTACGGCGTTGTTGTCAGGTGGCGGGAGGTCGGTGATCGCCAGGGCCAGGGCGAGCTCGGCGCGGCTGCGGGGGTCCTGCAGGTTGAGGCCGAGGGCGTCTTGGGCACGCGTCAGGTGGGCGGTGACGGTGTTGCGGCTGATGTCGAGCAGCCGTGCCACACCGGAGCGGGGGAAGTTCAGGGCAAGGCTGGTGATGTCGAGGGTGAGACGGGGGGCTTCCCTGATCGGCTCCAGGAAGGCCCGGGCCCAGGCGAGGGCTTGTTGACGGGGGAGCAGTCCCGCCAGCGGTGGCCGGGTGTGGTAGTCGGCTACCCGGTCGGGTGTGTGGCAGGCGACGGCCAGGGCATGGCGGGCTTGATCGTAGGCCCGCGCGGTGGCCGGCAGGGGCACGGGGGCGCTGATGCCCAGCGCGTAGTCAGGGTTGTCTCGCACCAGCGCCCGTAAGGGCGCGGCCAGGCTGCCGTCCGCGCTGTCGCCGTCGTGGTCCATGGGCAGGAGACAGATGAGGTGGTCGTCGTAGACGGGGCAACGCACCATCAAGCCGCGACCGTGATAGCCGGACGCATCCTGGTAGGCGTCGATGAGCCTGCCGCGGTCTGAGGGCGGGCAGCGCAGCAGATGGATGCGCAGACGTTCAGCGTCCAGCAACGGCGGAACGGCACCGGCCGTCATCCGGCGGGCCAGCGTCAGTTCTCCAGCCATCATGGCCCCGAGGACCGCCAGGCGCAGCCGCGCTGCCGCCTGCTGGTAGCGGAGCGCCAGGTCGTCGGCCTGCCGGGCTCGTCGCAACACCTCGATCATGACGCCGACATGGGACGCCAGCGCCAGCGACTCCCGCGTCAGCGGTAACGAGCTGGCCACCACCAGCACCGGACGCGGCACCTGCCGTCCCAACGCTTCGCACCGCACATGGAACACGCCCACCTGCGAGGCCGCAGCGGCCAACTGTCCGCTTGACAACTGCGTCAGCACCAGCTGGATACCGGTAAGAACGTCCGGCGTAAGCCGGGCAGTGGAGACCTCCACCTTGCCCGCGCGGTCGACCAGGGCGATCTCCGCGCCGAGCTGCCGCCCCAACCAGTCAATCAGCGTCTGCGAATCAAGATCGGCATCCTGGCCGACACGAAGCCTCAGCTGACGCAGCAACTCATCGAGTACCTGAGGTGTCGGCACGCCTCTCCCCCATCACCTTGTCGGCCGCCTTGTCCGGGTCAGCCAGCACGCGCCCTCGGAACCTGAAGTACCGGTGGATCTTCGTGCGGTGCTCCTTGAGCGCCTGGCCGGCCCGCTCATGCAGCGCCAGATCCTAAGGTGAAACCTTCCACCTATCTGCAAACCCTGGCCACAACGGCTCCGACCACGGTTGTTCTGGCGAGTGGTCAGCGGTGGGTAGACCAGCTGGTTATGGACGTCGAGATCGTCAAGCGGAACTCGGCCGAAGGGGTTCGAGCCCCAGCCCAAACGGTGGGTGGTGGAGCAGACCTACGGCATCCTCGTCCTGCATCGCCGCCTGCCGCGTATCTCGGTCGCACCCCTTGTGACGTCACGGTCCCTGATCATCGCAACGCGGCGTGGTGCTGGGCGGCTGCGGTGCCGACGGGATTCGAACCCGCGGACGGGAAGGGGGCAGGCCCGCCCGCTCCCCATCAGTCGGCGTGAGAGGGGCCTCGCTCACGCCGATCGCAATGGGCCGCTCTGCCACGGCTCCGCAACCTGCGGGAACTGCGCAGTCCCGCTCCGGACAGGGTAGAGACAGCCCTTGGCGTGAGGAACCCCGCCCCCGCACCCCCCAGGCCCCAGGCCCCAGGCCCCAGACACGATCCATGCCGCCGGACGCGGAGCGAACGCGGGCGACCTGGACATCCAAGACCGTCCGGGATGCCAGCAACGAGCAGGAGTGAGTCCAAGACTCACTCCTGCTCACCGACTAGGAACAGCTGACGGGAACCAGCGACGCTTCGTGTATCCGGGCGGTCACTTGTAGATCTTGCCGGGCTCGGCCTTGCTCGGAGCGAGCAGCTGGGAGACGGTCACGAAGGTGTAGCCCTGCTTCCTGAGTGCCTTCAGGATGGACGGCATGGCAGGCACGGTGCCCTTGTGCAGGGGGTGGAGCAGAATGATCCCGTCGCGGTCGGCGCCCTCGAGCACGCGCTTGGTGATCAGCGCGGTGTCGTCCGTCTCGTAATCCTTCGCGGTCACCGTCCACAGCACCTGCGCCATCCCCAGTTCTTTCGAGACCTTGGAGACGCGGTCGTCGGTGCGGCCCTGCGGCGGGCGCATCAGCGTCACCTTGCCGCCGGTGATTCCGGAGATGGCCCGTTCCGTGCGGGTCAGCTCGTCGCGGATCTGCGCATCGGAGACGTCCGTCAGCACCGCGTGGGTCCAGGTGTGGTCCCCGATTTCGTGGCCGTCCTTGGCGATCCGTCGCACCACATCCGGGAACTTGTGGATGCGCCGGCCCTCAAGGAAGAACGTCGACGGCGCCTTGTACTCCTTCAGGAGATCCATCAACCGGTCGGTGGGTTCACCCGGGTTGCCGTCGAAGGTGAGCGCGATGCACTTGACCTTCCGGCAGTCCACCTGTCCCGACGGTACGCCTCGTCCTGACGCGGCCCGGTCGCGCTCCTCGCTCGGAGAGACCGTCTTCATCTTGTTCGCCTGGATGATCATGACCACGGTCACCGTTACGGCTGCCGCCACGGCCAGGGTCAGGAGTATGAGCAGGCGAGGCCGCCTCTTCAGGATGTTCACTCGCAAAGAGAGTAGTTCAGCGCCCAAAGGGTTGCCCAGCGGTCCTCGATTGTGAGCCAGGACACTCGCGTGCAGCGTGTTCAACTGACCTGCCATGCCCGTGACCTTTCGACACACTGAGCCTTTTCAGTGGTGCCGCTCCAGGGTGAGGATGGCGGCTGCGATCGACGACATGCGGTTGGGACTGCACCGGGCTTTGCGGAAGATCCGCCAGGACTTCAGTCGTGCGACGCCGCGCTCGACCGGGGCGCATGCTGCCGACAGCGCGCGATTGACGGTTTGCTGGGTTGCTGTGAGGTCGCGGCCTGGTGGACGTCTGCGTGGTGTTGTCACCCCTGGGTCGGCTCCGATGTAGGCGCGGTCGGCGAGGATCGGGATGCCCTGGCGTTCGCAGATCCGGATGATCCGGTGGGTGCGGGCCGCGGTCAGGCCGTGCACGCGGCCGGGCAGCGCGGGTGAGATCCACAGCAGTCGTCCGGCCGGATCGGTCACCACCTGCACGTTCACGCCGTGACGTCGGTGGTTTTGGGAGAAGCCGGCGCGACTGTCGCCTACCCGGTCACACTCAGCGAGGGTGCCGTCAGGCCGCCGCCTGCCGTCTCGCCGCAGTCGCCTTCGCGTGCGGCAGGCAGACTCAGGCGCTCGGTGGTGCCCCGCGACTGAACGGTCAGTTCCTCCGGGCAGTGCATCAGGAACGGCAGTTCGATGTAGCCCTCGGTACCGGTGATACGGGCTGTGCAGCCGAGGGTCGCCCGCACGGAACTCTGGGCCAGTGCGACCGCGCCGCTGTCGTATCCGGAAAGGACGGCGATGTGTTCGTCGACGCCGGTGGGGCCGAGGGCGCCGTACGCCGTGATCCGGTCGGGCGCGCCCAGTACCATGCTGGTCAGCGATATGGGATACACACCCAGGTCGAGCAGGGAACCGCCACCCAGTGCGCGATCGAACAGGCGGTGTTCGGGGTCTGCCGGGAATCGGAGGCCGAAGTCGGCCTCCAGGGACTGGACTTCACCGATGATGCCCTCGGCGAGCAGCTCTCTGACTTTGACGTAGGCCGGCAGGAACCGGCTCCACATCGCCTCCATCAGGAACAGGCCCCGTTCCCTGGACACCGCCACCATGTCAGCGGCCTGCTCGGCGTCCAGCGCGAACGCCTTCTCGCACAACACCGGGCGCCCCGCGTTCAGGAACAGCAAGGTGTGCTCGTGATGGTGGGAGTGGGGCGAGGCAACGTAGACGACGTCGACACTGTCATCAGCGGCCAGGCCCTCGTACGAGGTGTGCCGGCGCCGCGGTGCGATGCCGTGCTTCTCGCCGAACGCGTCAGCCTTTTCTCGACTGCGGGACCCGACGGCGACCAATTGTGCGTCCGGCAGGCGCCTCAGTGCGTCTGCGAAGCCGTTTGCGATGACACCAGTGCCCGCGATGCCCCAGCGGAACGACATGAGAACTCCATTGTTGTCGTGGTGGTGAGGAAGGAGAGTGGAAGGAAGGACTCGTGCGGTGGCGCGAGCCTCTTCGAGTTGCGGCGCAGTGCTCGTTCGCGTCCGGCCGACGGCGAAGACGTACAGGCGCAGTACCGGAAACCGTCCGGTTCCGTGAGGCCGGAGGAACTCGGGTAAACGATCTGTTCCCGCAGGACGCCGACGGACGGTTGACCCGTGTGCAGCGCCAACATCGCGACGGCTGCCGAACCGGCGGCGTGAGAGGGGCCTTGCCGGCTCGGACTGATCGTGGGGCGCCGCTGTGGGCACGCCGGAACGTCACGACAGGCGGGTGCGGCCCACTGCGGCGAAGAACCTCCACATGACGCCGTTGGCGCCGAACTCAAGGTTGACCGGCCGCTGTCGGGCGGTACGGGGATCTTGGTGCCGGGCCACGCGTGTCCGCCACACCGTCGATGATGTACATCGAGACGTCCCCTCCGCGGCGGCAGGCGGAGTAGGTCACCCGGCTGACGTGCGCGGTGATGTGGACCGTACGTGGCGCGAACCGGCAGCCGTTCAGCCTCGCCCACCTGCGTGAACGACGCCCGCTCTGAACCAGTTGCCCCCCACTGGCTGCTGTGTGGGGACACCGAAGACCTCGATCCCTACCAGCGTCTCTTCGAGGACGATCCGGCCACGCTGCCCAGCGTTCAGCTCATGACGGTCCAGGCCGTTCCGCGTCGCCGAGCGGCACGTCATACCGGCATCTGGTTGGTTCGGGCCACGTCTCCGTACCAGTGGGCCGATGGCTTGACGGCCCGGTCCTGGGTGGTGCGGTCGACCGCTACGAGCCCGTACGTGGGGCGATAGCCGTCCCCCGCCCGCAGGTACTCGACGCGGTCGGCGTCGTCGTCGGTTGCGACACCGTGCTCGGTGATGACGATCTCCTTGCCGGAGAAGAGGTGCGCCACTCGCCGGATCGTGGCCTCGATCGCCTCCGGTGCCCACCGATAGCCCATCTGGGTGCGGCGGATCCCGTCGTCGGGTGCTCCTTCCACAGGGACGGCGGCTGCGGCTTGGCGGTGCAGGTGCGGCAGTACGAGCGCCTGCGTCAGTCGGCGGCTGCGCAGAAGCGCCGCACTGACGTGCCTGAGAATCCGGGGGGCGTTGACGTCGAGGCGGGTGTAGGTCTGGACGCCGACGAAGTCGTCCTCGGCGGTCTCGGCGAAGAACCGGTCCTCGTGGAGCTCCCGCGCCCATCGCAGGGCTGGGGTGCCGCCGGAGTTGGCATGCCAGTCCTGCAGCGCGTGCGCCATACCGACCTTGACCCCGGGCGCGAGTTCACGGATGACCTCCCGGGCGTTGCGATGTGCGGCGTTCACTCCTGCGGCTGCGGCGTCGAACGCGTCGAGGTTGCGGACGAAGGGCGGAGTCGGGAAGGTGCCCAGATACCCGCGCGTGATCATGTTTCCGGGCTCGTTGATCGTGCAGATGTAGGGAGCACGGTCTTGCAGGTGTTCCATCACGTGCCTGGTGTAGCGCGCGAACCAGGCGGGAAGGCCGGGGTTCGTCCAGGCGCCGGCACGGGTGACCCAGGCCGGCAGCGTGAAGTGCTGCAGCGTGATCACCGGGGTGACGCCGTGCTTCAGGCAGGTATCGACCATGTCGACGTAGTGCAGGAGCGCCTCGTGGTCGAACTCTCCTTGCCGGGGCTCGATGCGCGCCCACTCCACAGAGAAGCGGTAGGTGTTCAGCCCGAGTTTCGCGAGCAGCGCGATGTCGTCCTTGTAGCGGTTGAAGTGGTCGCAGGCGATACCGGAGGGTTCCGCCAGGGGAGCCTTGGGCGCTGGATCGGTTTCCCACTCCCACCAGTCGCTGGTCGTGTTGTTGCCTTCGACCTGGTGCGCGGCGGTCGCGGCGCCCCACAGGAAGCGGTCGGGGAAGATCAACGGTTCTGACATGGTCAGCTCCTGAGGTTCTGCGCTCGTAGGAGGTCAGTCCGGATGGCGTCGCGACTCAGCTATCGGCCGAATCGCCGGGCGAAGGGATCAGGCGCGCGGTCGTCGAACAGAACGGATCTGCGGACGACCTCGAACCACCGCACCAGCTGCCTCGGCTCGAGGCTGCACCGGAACAGGGCATGCCCGGTCGTGCCCTGCAGGCCGAAGCCGAGGTTTGGCCGCACCGGCCACCTGCCGGGTCCCCATCTCGGGCCGCCATGCGGTTATTGACGAAACGACGCGACAAGTCCCGGTTCCCATGGCGACGGTCCATCAACCGCATCACTAACGCGCGTTAGTGAGTGAAGGTACAGTACATCTGGGGTGGGGCACCCACAAGAGGAGAGGGGGACGAATGACAGGCGAGGCCGCCGCTCGGCCGGGAGGCCGGGTCACCAGTGCCGACGTCGCCCGGGAGGCCGGAGTCTCCAGGGCCACCGTCAGCTTCGTGCTCAACGGCACCAAGGGGCAGACGATCTCCGGGTCGACGCGGCAGCGCGTCCTTGAAGCGGCCGCACGGCTGCACTACGCCCCCTCGGCAGAAGCCCGCACGCTCAGCCGCGGCCGCAGCGACGTCGTGCTCCTCTATCAGCCCCCTCAGCTGCCGCTGACCGACCTCGGTGCACTGGTCGAGTTTCTGGCGGCGGAGTTCGCGGCGGTCGGGCTCACGGCAGTGATCCACCCGTGGTCCCGCAAGCCCGACGGCGATGTGTGGACCGCCATCACGCCCGTAGCCGTTCTCGCATGGGATCTGCCCGACAGCGACGTCGTCGCAATGCGGCGTAATGGCGTGCGTGCCGTGGTCTCCCTCACCGCGGAGTCCGACCCCGTCGCGCAGTGGATCTGGGGAGCTCGGGAGAACAGCATCGCCCGGCTGCAGGTCGAGCGGCTGTTCAGGGCGGGACACCGCCGGCTCGGCTATGCCCGCCCGCATGACGAACGCCTGGCCGAGGCAAGCGAGATGCGCCTGAAGGCGCTCCGGCGAGCCTGCGCGGAGCGCGATGTACCGGCCCCCGTGACCCTGGCCGTTCCCGGCGACGAGGCAGGAGCCCAAGCCGCCGTCGACGCCGTCGCGACGTGGCGCGACATGGCTGTCACCGGCGTGTGCGCCCACGACGACGTGGCAGCCCTGGCCGTCCTCGCGGGCCTGCGCGAGCACGGCCTGACCGCACCGTCAGACCTGGCGGTGATCGGCGCCGCAGACTCCCCGGCCGCGCGCCTCGCCGCCCCGCCGTTGACGATGGTGGCGGTGGATATGCGGGACACCGCGCGCCACCTCGTCGCGGCCGTCACCAGCCTGCTCGAGGGCCGGCCCATGCCGGCCGGGCCCGAGGTCACCCGGGTGATCGAGCGTCACTCAGTCTGATCTCGGCGTGCGCCCCGCAGCATTCAGCGGCCTGTCTGCCGCTGACTCTCACGGAGCTGTGGATACGAGCAGCCACTTGCGTGCCTGCTACTAACGCGCTTTAGTGGCAGGGAGCGAGATCGCTCGCGTGAGGGCTGACCGGCACGAAGATCCGGCCGCGCCAAAAGCGAGGCGCCGCGTCCCCCGATGGGCGGACCACCGTGGCAGCTCGGGGCAAACCGGCACCGAATAGGGAGTGGGGCTGGCGGTGAAACGCAGACCGGGACCGACCCCGACCTTTCTTGGGGTGAGGACGACACCCCTTCATCACGTTCGCCACCCGCGGCGTTCGCGGTTTCGATCACCGCTCGTTCCAGCAGGTGCGGATTGACCTGAGTGCCGGCGCAGTGCTCAAGGAACCCGGCAGGCTGTGGCCGGGAACGGGCTCGTAGTTCCCTGAGAAGCTGTGTCTGATGCATCCATGCCAATTGGGCAGGGTTTTGCGTTATTCAGGGCGTGATGCTGTCGCTCTCATCGGCAGGGACCGTGCGTCCAGCCGAGCGAGTGCAGGATCGGTCACCCTGCCCGATCCAAGTGCCGCTGCTCTCGACGTCGCCTCAACACGGACCCTCTGACGGCGGATCAAAACTGCGCGGACGGACCCGGTTCCGGGCGGCGACACAGCGCCCGCCTCGACGCCGAGCACAGCCCGGCAGCGCGCAGGCTCAGGGCGCTGTAAGGAGGATCGCGAAGGTGGCGATGATCGACACGACGAGAATGCCCTCGGCCGCGCCCCAAGCTGCTTGGGACGAGGTGTTCGGGGTCCCCGAGGCCGAGCCGCGCCGACGGCCCCACTCGATGGTCTCGATCACCTGTTGCTTGCGGCTGCCCGCCGGCCAGCCCGCGTAGGCGTCCAGTCTGACCCGGCTGCCGTCGTGCAGCTCCAACCGGGGTCCTTCGCCCCACTCCCAGGTGAAACGCTCGATGTCACGCCACTCAATGTGCCACGTCCTGAACCTGTTGCGAACGAGCAGACCTTCCGCATTCGCTCGCACAGTGGTGACGAGAGCGAGGCGCCACACCGGAACCAGCCCCATGACCGCCATCATCAGAAAGGGATAGATCCGCCAGTACTCACGGCCGGATGCCTCCCAGGCCAGCTCTCCGCAGAGAGCGGCCCAGGCCAGCGCCACACAACCCCAGAACAAGGTCTTGTCACGCCACATCCCCAGTCGTGCGTCGGTGTGCGCCATACCTTCTCTCACCACTCCTTGCTCGGCGTTCATCGTATGCGGGCACAGACGGGAAGGAGGGTTCCCCACCGGACCGGCCGGTGGGGAACCACTCCCGCCGCTCGCACCTCACCAGCTCGACACGGTCCTCCCACACGCTTCGGGCTCGGCTTGCCACCGCTCTGCCTACCGTGGGCAGCGCACGGGTCGCCAATCCACCGGCAGCGTTGAATCCGATGCCGTCAAGGACCAGTCCACCCATCTGGTTGAGGCAGGCTTGCGTTCCCTCGTTGGCGCAAGCGTCCGCCACCAGCCCGACGCGGGCGACGACTCCAACGAAGGCCGCGACTCCGGCGCCCACAGCCAGCGCCGCGCACCCCGGCGTGAGGGTACCGGCGCTTGCCAATTCGCAGGCGACAGCGGAGTGATCGGAATGTGCGTGGCTCGGAAGCCCGTAACGGGCGCCGATGGCTCGTACAGTGGCGGCATGGGCAGGGACGGGGTGCCCCGGCTGCGGCTGGTCGTCGTCGCGGAGGCCGCTTCCGGGCCGCGGCTGTGCCGGGGGTGCGGTGGGCCGTTGATGCCGTCGGCGAAGTCGACGGCGGTGTTCTGTGAGGCGGCCTGCCGTTCGAGGCACTGGCGGCGGATGCGGCGGGCGAAGTCTCGGACCGAGGCGGTGAATGCCGGCGTGACGACCTCGTGTCCGCAGTGCGGGGTGGCGTGGACGGTCGGTGTCGACCGCCTGGTCACGGCGGTGTACTGCTCTCCCGCCTGCCGCAAACGAGCCTGGCACACGCGGCGCGCGCGGTCAAGCGAGGCGTGAGCCTGCGCGTTCGAGGGATGCGGGGCCGCTTCGGGCGCCGGGCCGGTACGCCCTTCTCTGACGGGCGAGGCGGTCGGATGGTGCGAAGTGACGGGTGTCCAGGGCGAGTTGACGGCACGCGAGGGTGTTGTCCCCGGGGGTGGTGTCCGGATGACCGGGATGGTCGGCAGTGTGACCCGGCAGCGCTACGACGAGCTGGTCAAGCTGGGGCGGGACTGGGTCGAGACGATGAGCAGTGTCCAGTGGCAGCTCGGGGACGCGGCCATGGAGATCGAGCCGATGCGCTCCTACGGGGGCACGAACCCGTCGGGGAGCGAGGTGTTGTTCACAGTCAGCGAGGCGATCCGGATGTTCGCGGAGGACGTTGGCCTGGCCTATTCGACCGTCCGGGACTACCGGTGGGTGGCCTCGCGCTGGCCGAAGGAACGCCGACGGGCGGGTGTCTCCCACACCATCCACAAGATCCTCGCCTCTATCCCCGACGAGCAGGTACGGTTCGAGGCGGTCGACAACCCCCCACCCAACCCGCGCGGTGGACCTGCGCGCTGGACGCATGACAGCGCGAAACGGATCGTCGGCTGGAAGGTCGACACCCCCGAGAGCGTCCAGGAGAAGGTGGATGCGATCCACGACCTGGCCGCCGATGACCAGGTGGCCGCGCGGGTGGCCACCGACTTCCTGCGCCGCCCGGCGGTCGCCTCGAAGGCCATGGCCGACGACACGGCCAGGCACACCGTGAACGAGGCGCAGTTCGACCAGTTCCGCCAGCAGGTCCAGTACGGGCAGGAGGAAGCCGCCCCGCAGCTGGACCAGCTGCGGCGCATGGAACACAACACCCAGTTCATGGACCTGGTCGCGGTCTGCACGCAGTTCGCCGTCACCGCCGGAAGGATCGTGCCGAACCTGCGCGGCGAGCCCTACGACGACGCCGAACGCGAGACGATCCTGCGAAGCCTCGCACGGGTGCGGGCGTCGGCGGACTGGATCGAGAACGCGGTCACCCGCGGCGAGGTCGATCTGGACGAGCAGCTCCAAAAGCTGCTGAAGGGCTCGGGCGAGTAGCGATGGGGCGGGGCGTTCCCGCTCACGTCCACGCCGAAGCCGTCCTGTCCGCCCTGCTGGAGGCCCGTCCCGCCGGCTTGACGATCGTCCAACTGATGGCGGCCACCGAGCGCACTCGTGCGCAGGTCCACACCGGGCTCGCCCACCTGCGCCGGGTCGCCGCCGCGAAGGGGCTCCCGCCGGTGACCTGGGACAAGACGTGGGGCTACCGCATGCTGGAGGACGCGCCGGAGGTCTGGATCGGCTACG
The DNA here is from genome assembly GCF_052543295.1 of Streptomyces sp. SAS_270. NCBI lineage: Bacteria > Bacillati > Actinomycetota > Actinomycetes > Kitasatosporales > Streptomycetaceae > Streptomyces > Streptomyces sp. SAS_270. The sequence continues at coordinate 14,406 of NZ_JBMNDS010000070.1, read as the reverse complement.
AGCGGGCGTTCTTCGAGTCGGTCCACCACCGGGTGGAGAACTTCATCGCCGGGATCCTCCTGCCGCACCAGAAGAAGAAGCCCGACGACCCCTACATCCGCACGGTCATGGCGCAGATGGGCGCGATCGAGTCCACCCTGCACCTCCTCGCCAACCTCGAGTGACCCCCTGGAAAGGCGACGGGCCGCGACCGCCCGGCAGTTGGCTGCCCTTCTTCAGGTCGCGGCCCGGCACCCGTCATGCCGCTGCCCCGCTACCGCTACCCCTCCGACACCAGCGACCTCGAATGGGCCCTCCTGGAACGGCTTCTGCCTACCCCCGCCTGCCAGACCTCCAAGGGCGGGGCGCCGGAGAAGTGGCCCCGTCGGCGCGTGGTCGACGCGATCCGCTATATCACCGACAACGGTGCGAAATGGCGCGCTCTCCCTGCCGACTTCGGGATTCCGTGGCGCACGGTGTTCGGGTATTTCGCGCGATGGGCGAAGGCCGGTGTCCTGCGGCACGTCCTCGATCACCTTCGCCGGCGGTTGCGACTTCGGCGACGGCGGTGTCCCTGGCCGGTCCGGGTGATCGTGGACTCGCAGTCCGTCAAGGGCGCGGAGACCGTGTCGAAGGCGACGCGCGGCTACGACGCGAACAAGCACATAAATGGGCGAAAGCGGCACCTCCTGGTTGATCAGGACGGCCTGCTCGTCGACCTGCTCGTCACGCCGGCCGACGTCCAGGACCGAGACGCGGCCCGCGTCCTGCTGACCCGTCTTCACGCCGAGCACCCCGAAATCGTCCTGGTCTGGGCAGACAACGGCTACGGCGGAGACGAGTTCAGCACCTGGGCACAGACCTCCCTCGGCATCACCGTCAAAGTCGTCTCCCGACCCAAGGACGCCAAGGGCTTTGTCCTGTTGCCCAAGCGCTGGGTGGTTGAACGGTCGAATTCGTGGACGATGCGGGCCCGCCGCAACGCGCGGGACTACGAACGCCTCATGTCCCACGCCGAAGCCCACATCCAGTGGGCCTTCATCACCCTCATGACCCGCCGCCTCACCCGACGCAACCGCCGGACCGAGGCGGTCCCAACTCACCTCGCTACAGCCGCCTGACGATCCCTCCGGCTGCCGTTCGGTTCGGCGTCCATCGACGCTCAGCCGAACGGCTAACCCGATCACCACCCAGCTCCAGGGCACGTGACCTGCGGAAAGAGGATGTGACACCGGCACTGAGGCCCCGCACCTCGACCGGCCAGGACGAGCACCGGTGCCTCCTCATCGCCGCAGGCAGCATCAAGGCGTTCGCGCGTCCAGGCGCGGAAGAGGTGCTGTCCGATTTCGCCGAGCGTGGGCCGAACGGCCCGGTGCGGCTCAATGCCCTCCTGACACAGCGGGTCGCCATCGTAGAGGCCGGTCGTCCGACCATCACCCCAGACAAAGCGACCTGTGGCATCTTCATCCCGTCTCCTCGTGCGGATCTTCATCCCGTCTCCTCGTGCGGCGACCACAGCACCACGAACAGACCGCCTGCCGCGGCTCCGGCGGCTCACTGCCACGGCCCGGGCGAGGCACAACCGTTGAGCCGGTCGCCTCGCTGACCGTCACCTACATCCTCGCGAAAATCGTCTGCCACCCCAGGGAGCCTCTGTGACCCACCCGGACGCCATCGCCTCCACACTCGTCGCCCAGAACCCCAGTCTCGCCATGCGGCTCGTCGGTGCGGTGCTCAGCCGACGAGCACGCCGCAAGGAAGGTACGCCGGCCGACCTGGCCGCAGATCGCCGACTGCTGCGGCGACTCGCGTCTCTGGCTCGCGCACCCCGAGGCGTGAAGCTGACCGAAGAGGTGATCGCGGGCGTCCCCGTGCTTCGCGCGTCATCCGGAGCGCGGGCCCGCGGCACCGTCCTCTACCTGCACGGCGGGGCCTATATGGCCGGCAGCGCCCGGGACGGCGCCAACGCAGCCCATCTGTCCGCCGACGGCGGTCCCGACCTGGTCAGCGTCGAGTACCGGCTCGCACCCGAGCACCCGTACCCCGCAGCAGTGGAAGACGCGTTGGCCGTCTACCGCGAACTCGTACGCGCTCCCGGCCCCGATCGACTGGTCGTCGTCGGCGAGTCGGCCGGCGGCGGCCTGGCGCTGGTGCTCCTGCAGAAAGCGCGCGAGGAGGGTTTGCCGATGCCGGCCGCTGTTGTGCCCGTTTTCCCCTGGGTCGACCTGTCTCCCAGTGGCGCGAACACCACGGCGAACATCGGACGCGACATGCTCACCCGCTCCCATCTGCTGGAGGCAGCAGGTTGGTACGCCGGCGGGCGTGATCTGCGCGATCCCGGACTGTCACCGTTGTTCGGATCCTTCCGCGACTTCCCGCGCACATACGTTCCGGTGGGCCGGCACGACCTCTTGCTCGACGACGTACGACGGCTGGTGGCGCGGATGCGCGCCGAGGACGTCCCCGTCGTCCTCGATGAGTGGCCAGGAACGATCCACGGTTTCCTCCAGGTGCCCTCAGCGGAGCGCCGGCAGTGCCGCCGGCGGGTACGAGCCTTCGCGCATGAGGCTCTTCCCGCGGTAACACTCGCGGCCGGCGCGGAATGTTCATAGACCTTCCGCCACTACGATCCTGTGGACGCATGACCATCCGCAGTCACGTTCGCGGGGTCGCAGCCTCTTCACCCCGAGCGGCCCGCAGGGCGAAAGCACTGGTCCGCTGCAGCGAGATGCTCGACGACAACGACAGCGGAACCGAGGACGGCCCTACGGGCTCCGTGCTACCGGGTCGACCTGGCCGCGGCTCCGGACCGGCGCCGGATGGCCGGGCCGGTACGGCGGAGTGTGATCACCTCGGCCCGCACGCCGACCCGCGCGGTCCCGAGCTGCCACGATGTGCGGCCCAGCAGAGACCGACGTACTGGGACGTGAGCGGACATGGGCCGTTGTCCCTGCTCGCCACACGACCGTACGGTCGCAGGCACGGTATGCCTGCGACCGTACGGCGCCCCGCTCCGTCTACTCGGTCTTGATGGCGGTGAGCAGGTTCAGCCGGGCCGCGCTGCGGGCGGGCCACAGGGCGGCCAGCAGGCCGACCAGCGCCGCCAGCAGCAGGAACAGCCCGAACCGTCCCCACGGCAGGACCAGTGCGTAGCCGGGGATGTCCGCCTTCGTGAGCTCGCAGACGGCCCAGCCCAGGAAGGAACCGAGCCCGATGCCGATCACCGCGCCGAAGAGGGCGATGACCACGGCCTCCAGTTGGATCATCCGTGTCACGCCCCGCCGGTCGAGCCCGACGGCTCGCAGCATGCCGACCTCCCGCTGCCGCTCGAACACCGACATCGCGAGGGTGTTCACCACCCCCAGCACCGCGATGACCAGGGAGATCGCGAGCAGCGCGTACAGGACGTTCAGCACGGTGTCGAAGGTTCCGCTGAGCTCGTTGCGGATGGCCTGCCGGTCGTCGATCTTGGTCCCCGGGCGCCCGGCGAGGGCGTCGGCGAGTGCCTTCTCCTTCGTGCTGCCGTCCGTGGTGACGTAGATCTTCGAGAGGAACGTGCCGGTGGCGTCCGGTCCGATCACGTCCGCGGAGACGACGACCGGCCGGACGACCTCGTTGGAGGCGAAGACGGCGCCGACGGTCAGCCTGCGGCTCTTGCCTGACTCCTCGTACACGGCCGCCAGGGTGTCCCCCACATTCCAGCCGTGGGACCGCGCTTCGTCCTCGGCAACGGCGATCTGCCCCTTCGCGAGCGCGCCCTGCGAGCCGGAGACCACCGGGAGGTGGAGGGCCTTGTCGAAGTCCGCCGGGGCGACGGCGGAGATGTCCTCCTGGATGCCGTCGAGTTGCATCCAGGCAGGCTGCTCCGGCGACACCGCTCTTACGCCTGGGACCTTGCGCAGGGCGGTGGCCGCCGAGGTGTCCAGGCGCACTCCACTGGCCGTGACCATGTAATCGGCCTTGACGATGTCCGTGGTCATCCTGTCCATGGACTGGCCGAGGGTGACGCCGAGCACGGTCAGCGCGCTGACCAGGGTGAGTCCGATGGCCAGCGCGGAGGCGGTGGCGCCGGTACGGCGGGGGCTGCGCACCGCGTTCTGGCCCGCGAGGATGCCGGAGACCCCGAAGCCGCGCCGCAGCAGCGGCTGTACGACCGCGATCATGGGCCGGGAGAGCAACGGAATCAGCACGATGACTCCCATCACCGCGAGCAAGGCACCGAACCCGACGATTCCCCCGCCCCCGGAACCGCCGGTCCCGGCACCCGCGACGACGACCGCCGCGCCGAGCAGTGTGACGATGCCGCCGAGGGAGTTCCGCAGGATCAGGGACCTGGTGGTGGCAGGCAGGTGTGCGCTGCCGATGGCCGCGACCGGCGGGATCTTCGCGGCGCGACGGGCGGGCAGCCAGGCGGCCACCATGGTGACCAGGACACCGACCACAGCCGCGACCAGGACGGTCGTCGACGTGACGACCAGCGGTCCGTCCGGGGTCCCGCCGTCGAAGTCAACCGTGGCACGGGCGACGGCGGCCAGGGCGGCGCCGAGCCCGAGCCCTGCGGCCGCGCCGACGGCGCCGACCATCATCGCCTCGATCAGCACGGACCGGGTGACCTGCGTGCGGGAGGCGCCGACCGCGCGCAGCAGAGCGAGTTCCCTGGTGCGCTGGGCGGCCAGCATGGTGAAGGTGTTGGCGATCAGGAAAACACTGACGAAGAGCGCGACGCCGGCGAAGGCGAACAGAATTCCACCGATCAAAGTGGCGTCCCCCTCCACCAACTTGGCATTTTCGTCGGCGAGTTGCCGACCCGTCTCTGCCGTCGCGGAGTCGGGAAGCACCTTGCCGATGTCGGCGGCGAGTTCGGTGCTTGAAACGCCGGGGGCGGCGGTGACGGTGACGTTCTCGAAGTAGCCCGGCTGGAGGAAAAACCGCTGTGCGGACGGCGTGTCGAACAGCACCAGGCTGCCGCCTGCGGCCACCTCGTCGTTCTCGGTGCTGAAGACGCCGGAGAGCTTGTACGTCTTTGACGGACCCTTGAGGGCGACGGGCACGGTGTCGCCGACGTGGTAGCCGCCGTTGTCGGCGGTGTGCTGGTCGAGCGCGATCTGCCCACGCCCGGTGGGTCCGCCGCCGTCGGTGAACGCGTAGAGCGGGTCCTTGCCGTCCTTGCCCGGCGCAAAGTTGGCGGCCGAGTTGAACAGGCCACTGGCGATGAGCCCGCCGTCCCTGTCGGCGACATAGGCGAGCCCGTCGACCCGCCCGGCGGCGCCGGCGACCCCGTCGAGTCCGGCGATCTTGTCGAGCGTTTTCCGGCTGATGCCGGGGGACTCGCCGGAGTAGTCGGTGTTCTCCCCGACCTGGACATCTACGTGGGCGTAGCTCTTGGCCGTCTGGCTGGTGGCGGCGTTCTTGTAGGTGTCGGTGAAGATCAGGGTGCCGGAGACGAACGCGACGCCGAGCATGACGGCGAGCACGGTCATCAGCAGTCTGGCCTTGTGCGCGAGGACGTTGCGCAGGGCTGTGCGGAACATGGTGATGTGTCCTGGTGGGACGAGGGGAAGAGCGGGGGCCGATCAGGGGGTGGGTGTCGGGTCGTACGACTCGGTTCGGCCGAGCTCGGCTCAGGTCGTCCGGAACGCGGTGTCGAAGGGCTTCATGAGATCGAGGACGCGGTCCGCGGTGGGCTCGTGCATCTCGTCGACGATCCGCCCGTCGGCGAGGAAGATGACCCGGTCCGCGTAGGCGGCGGCGACCGGATCGTGGGTGACCATGACGACGGTCTGGCCCAACTCCCGTACCGAGTCCCGCAGGAACCCGAGAACCTCGGCGCCCGCACGCGAATCCAGGTTCCCCGTCGGCTCGTCCCCGAAGACGATGTCCGGCTTCGAGGCGAGGGCCCGGGCGACGGCGACACGCTGCTGCTGGCCGCCGGAGAGCTGGGCGGGACGGTGGCTGAGCCGGCCGGACAGACCGACCATCTGTATGACGGTGTCCAGCCATTCGCGGTCCGGCGTCCGGCCCGCGATGTCCATCGGGAGCGTGATGTTCTCGAGCGCGGTGAGGGTCGGCAGCAGGTTGAACGCCTGGAAGATGAAACCGACCTTGTCCCGGCGGAGCCTGGTGAGCTGCCCGTCCGTCAGCGACCCCAGCTCGACGTCACCGACGCGGACCGAACCGGAGGAGAAGGAGTCCAGCCCGGCGACGCAGTGCATCAGCGTGGACTTGCCGGACCCGGAGGGCCCCATGATCGCGGTGAACTGGGACTGCCCGAAGCCGACACTGACCTGGTCGAGGGCGACCACCTGGGTGTCACCCTGCCCGTAGACCTTGGAGAGCTGTGTGGCGCGGGCGGCCACGGTGGCGGTGACGGTGCGGGGGCCGGTGGGCGAGGCGGTGGTCACGGGGACGACTCCGATCGACGGCAGAGGCAGCACGGGGCGCAGTTCTCACCGACGGACACAGACCGCCGAAGACAGCACAGGGACACGGGAGTCCAGGCCCACCCCGCTGGGGACTTCTCCATCGTCCGGTTCTCACCGGTCCTGCGTATCAGCTGAATTGCCGACCCCCTGGGGCTGATGCGAGAGGCGGTTTCGTCAGACTCAGGTATGCCGTCGCGTCAGCTCCCGGGATGACACTCGGTAGAAACCGCGGGGGAAACAGGCCCGCCGTGGGGCTGCCATCCCCTCAGCGGCAAGGCGTGCGGGTCACGCCCTCGGTCGCCAGGACGCAGGTCAAGTACCAAACGCTCCGCGGCCCCACCGGTGAAAGGCTCACCTCGATGCAGGAGACGCACCAGGGGCCACGGCCCGTGCGCGCGTCTATCGGTCTTTCGCCCGAGGGCCCCGGCGACCGCCTTCGTTTGTGGCCGTTCGGCCGAGGCGGGGCGGTCGGGTGGGGAAGCAGAGTCCTTGTCATGCCTACCGCACGCAAGGCCGCCCTCGTCGCGGCCGGACTGACCGTCAGCCTGTGCCTTCCTACCGCGCAGGCGGCAGCTGCCGAACCCGACCGTTCCCCGGCCTCCGCCCTTGACCGCTACTACGACCAGCGCCCCGCCTGGCACCGCTGCGACAACGTCGAGGAATCCGACCTACGGTGCGCGACCGTCAAAGTGCCTCTCGACTACAAGCAGCCCGCCGGGCCCACACTGCGTATGGAGATCTCCCGGCTGCGCACCGGCGTGCCCGGCAAGCGGCGTGGTGTGCTGCTGACCAACCCGGGAGGGCCGGGAAGCGGGGGACTGGACCCCTCGGGGCTGACGGAGGTCATGCCCAAGAGCGTCCGGGACCGGTACGACATCGTGGGCTTCGATCCACGCGGTACGGGCGCCAGCAGCCCCCTGAACTGCGGCCTTACCAGGAACGAGCTGAACTGGCCGCGCGTGTACCGGCCGGCGTCCTTCCACAAGGACACCGCTTTCGCCCGCAGCTTCGCCGCGAAGTGCGTCGCCCGGGACCGCGCCCGGCTGCCGTACCTCACCACCCGTAACACCGCGCGGGACATGGACGTCATCCGCGCCGTCCTGGGTGAGAAGCGGATCTCGTACCTGGGCCTGTCCTACGGCACCTACCTCGGCGCCGTCTACACCCAGCTCTTCCCGGCCCGCAGCGACCGCGTCGTCCTCGACAGCTCGGTGGACCCGAACCACTTCGGCCGGGGCACGTACCAGGCCATGGCCGAGGGCGTCGAGCCCGCGTTCCGGGACTGGACCCGCCTGGTCGCCCGCCGGGACCGCACGTACCACTTCGGTGACAGCCCCGCGGAGGTCCGCGCCGCGTTCTTCAAGCTGATCGCCCGCGCCGACCGCACGCCACTCAGGTACAAGGGCAGCGACCTCGACTTCGAGGACCGGGCCGTCACCGGTGCCGACATCCGCGATTCACTGCGGTCGATGTTCTTCTACGACCCCTACCAGGCCGCACGCGACGTCGTCAGCCTCCGCAAGGCCCCGGCCACCCGCCCGGATCCGCAGCCGGCCGACGGCCTTGCGGACTCCTCCGAGGCCAACTACGAGGCGCTCCACTGGGCGATCATCTGCGCCGACAACTCCGCCTCTTGGCCCCGCGATCCGGCCCGCTACCGGCACGACGCCATCCGCGACGGCGCTCGCCTCCCCCTCTACGGCGACTTCACCTCCAACATCACACCCTGCGCCTTCTGGCCGCGCGGCGCCGAACCGGCCACGCGTGTCAACAACACGGTGGGCGCGCTCATATTGCAGAACCAGTGGGATTCCCAGACTCCGGCGGCAAGCGGCCAGGCCATGCACCGCGCCCTGCGCGGCTCACGCCTCGTCCAGGTCCAGGGCGGACGGGATCACGGCGTGTACGGCATCCCCACCACCCCCGCCTGCGCCAACAACGCGGTCAACACCTACCTGATCACAGGCCGCCTGCCCAGCCAGGACATCACCTGCCGTGCCTAAGTGTGCTGTCCCCGGACGTTGGTGACACGCGTGCTGGGTGCTTGAACGGGTGAGGGCCTTCTGGGTTCGGTGCGGATTGCTACGTCAACAGCCGCCCGCAGGAGGCCCTCGTCCCGCACTGTAATGCCCCGCTGACGCCGACCGGCAGGCTGCGTCTGGCCCGGTGTGCCATCGACGACGGCTGGCCCCTGCGCGGCCGCGCAACGCTTCCAGGTCGCGCCGGACCCCGGCCCGCACCGAACGTCGGACCATCAAGGCTCGCGTCCTGCGCCGCTGGGCCCCGCCCGCATCGCCCACCTGCTGCGGCTGGTGTCCTCGACCCTGCACCACGTCCTGGCCCGATTCGGCCTGGCGGGCCTCACCCACCTCGACCGCGCCACCAGCCGGCACCCGCTCCACCCCAGGTCAGAACGCCCCCGGGACCCACCGAACCCCCGGGCGAAGACTTGGAAAGCGTGTTGGGGGCAACCCCTCACGAGTTCGAATCTCGTAACCTCCGCCAGTGCCTCACCGGGCACGACGTCGAAGGGCCCCACCGTTCGCGGTGGGGCCCTTCGTCGTTGTCCCTCTCAGGTTCCGCCGACCGCGCGCCCGGCCTGCTCCGTGCCCTGGGCGAGACCGACGCCGACTACGTCCTGCTGGACGGCACCCTCGCGGAGTGCGACCGGGTCGGCGACAGCCGCGCCGACTATTCCCACCAGCACCGCCGGCACGGAGTGAACGTGCAGGTGGTGACCGACCCAGCCGGACGACTGCTGTGGATCTCACCCGCACCGCCCGGCCGCGCCCACGGCCTGACGGCCGCCCGCGCCCACCGGATCATCCGGATCTGCGGACGGCAGGGCGTCCCGGTCTTCGCCGACCGGGCTTACACGGGAGCCGACTCGTGGATGACGACACGCCTCAGACGTCCGCCGGGCCGCGAACTCACCCCACCCCAGCAAACCGTCAGCCGAGCGCTGTCCGCGGCGCGAGCGCCGGTCGAGCGCGGCGTCGCACGACTGAAGTCCTGGCATCTTCCGAAGATCCCGCTGCAGCCCGAAGCAAGTGACGTCAATCGCCGCCGCCGTCCTCACGCTGGAGCGGCAACGCTGAAAGAGCTGACTGAGTCTCACGACTCGCAATTGTTGGAATCTGTTCGCTTCCGTCCACATGACACTAAACGAATGCCATGCCCTCGTCAACGACTACCACGGCCACATACATCCGATGACAAATGTCCTGGCGGTTAGGAACCCTTCTCAACTCCTGCCGATTTTAGGGATTTACGTCCTACCTATAGACAGCACCCCCTCCGTACCCACTAATACATCCCATGTTCCTGGGTGGTGTGGCGCCATGAAGTTCACCGCAGTGGTGCCCTCCTTGCGCCCACTCCCGCCCACGTCCCAACACCGTCCGTTCTGTTCTGTTCTGTGAACACTCAGGAGAGAGCCTTGTCCGAACCGATCAGTCGCCGCACAGTGCTGACCGGCATGGCCGCCATGACGGTTGCCGCAGCCATTTCGCCGACGCTTGCGACACCCGCGCACGCCGCGACTTCCCCCCAGCCGCTGCCCCTCCTCCCCTTACGGATCCCCAAGGTGGACCTGGGCATCGAGCAGCAGTCCGACGAGAAGATCCAGTGGATGCAGGACGCCAAGCTGGGCATGTTCATCCACTGGGGCGTCTACTCCGGCCCGGCCAAGGGCGAGTGGTACATGGAGAACTCCGCCGTCACCCCGGAGAACTACCGGAAGTACGTCACCGAAGCCACAGGCGAGCAGTTCACCGCCACTGCGTACAACCCCGCCGACTGGGCGCAGCTGGCCAAGGACATGGGCGCCAAGTACACGGTGCTCACGGCCCGCCACCACGAGGGCTTCGCGCTGTGGCCATCCACGCACCCGAACGCCTGGCATGCCGGACAGGCGCCCCTGCAGCGCGACTTCGTCGGCCAGTACGTCACCGCCGTACGCGCCGCCGGGTTGAGAGTGGGTCTGTACTACTCGCCGTTGAGCTGGCGCTACCCCGGCTATTACGACGTCCGCGGCACCAACTGCCTCCCGAACAAGTGGGGTTACGTCACCGATCCTGCGCACAAGGAGAACGCGCGAATCATGAAGAACGAGGTGTATCAGCAGGTCAAGGAGCTGGTCACCCGGTACGGCAAGATCGACGACCTGTGGTGGGACGGCGGCTGGCTCGGCCAGCAGGGCAGCGACGCGGACGCCGCGTTCTTCTGGGAGCCCGGCAAGTTCCGCGACCCCCAAAACGAGTGGCCGGTGGACTCCGCCTACAGCGAGACCGACTCCGCCACCGGCAAGCCATTGGGGCTGACCGGCCTGGTGCGCAAGCACCAGCCCGACATCGTCGCCACTCTGCGCTCCGGCTGGATCGGCGATTTCGCCAGCGAGGAAGGCGGTTCCGTGCCGAGCGGAGCGATCCGCACCGGCAAACTGGCGGAGAAGTGCTTCACCATAGGCGGCGCCTGGGGCTACAAGGCCGGCTCGCCATTGTTGAGCTTCGGCGCCATCATGAACATCCTGGTCAACGCCTGGGTGCGGAACATGACCTGTCTGCTCAACGTCGGCCCCGACCGTACGGGCGCGGTGCCGGCCGACCAGGCAGCCGCCGTGCGCCGGGTCGGCTCCTTCCTGTCCACCTGCGGCCAGGCCGTCTACGGCACGCGCGGCGGACCGTGGGAACCGGTGGACGGTCAGTACGGCTATACGTACAAGGACAAGACCTTCTACATCCATCTGCTGCCCGGCTACAGCGGCACCTCCTTCACCACCCAGTCCATCGGAGACGCACAGGTCACCCGCCTCTTCGACGTCGCCACGGGTGCCGATCTGGCGTACAACGTCGGCTCGGACGGCAGGGTGACGATCACGGGCGTCAACCGCACCCGCATCCCCGAGGACAGCGTCGTCGGCGTCACACTGGACCGCTCCGTGCAGCCGGCCGACATCGCCGTCGGCAAGACGGTCACCGCCAGCAGCGAGGAGACCTCCAAGGGCAACACCGCGGCCAAGGCCGTCGACGGCTCCACCACCACCCGCTGGTGCGCGAACAACGGCAACACGGGCCAGTGGCTGAAGGTGGACCTGGGCTCGGAGAAGTCGCTGACCGGCACTCGTATCGCCTGGGAGTCCGCGGCAACGAACTACCGGTACCGGGTCGAGGGTTCCACCGACAACGCCAACTGGACCACTCTGGCCGACTTGACCGCCACCACCGGCACGAGTCAGGTGCAGTTGTCCGTCTTCCGCGCGCAGGCACGGTATGTGCGGGTCACCGTCACCGGCCTTCCCAGCGGCGCCTGGGCCTCGATCCGCAACCTGGAGGTCTACGACCGTCCCCTCAGCGCGGATGGAGCCGCCTCAAGCGGGTGAACCGCCGGAGCGGCAAGCTGCTGGGGGTCGTCGACGGCTCGAACGCCGACGAGCAACACAGTCCGGCTACGGGACATCCGATTTCTGAAGGTCGACCCGACGGTTGAGAACGCCGGCCCCTGCCACCTGCCCGGACGCCGCCCTGTCGAACAGACCGGGCGGCGGACCGGGCTCGGCACACACAAGCGCGCGAGCGCGCCGCCCGCGAGTGCGCCGCTGTCACCGCCGAACACAGCGCGCGTTTGACGTCGACCAACTCACTCGGCAGCCGTGAGCCTCTCCTCCGTCATGCCGTCCTCCCTCATACCCAAACGCACCTGTTCCTCCTCGACGATCCGGCGTGCCAGCTCGGTGTCCGACACGTCGACCGCATCCGGCGAGGCTTCGGCCACGGCGCTGCGGCGCGCATAGGCATCGAACAGGCGCGTCTTGGTCTCCAGCATCTTCACCATGCGTTCGTCCACGCCCCCGATGGCGAGTAGACGGTGCACGCGGACCGGCCTGACCTGGCCCATTCGGTGCGCCCGGGCCACCGCCTGGTGTTCGAGGGTCGGCTTGATCTGAGGTTCGCAGATGATCACGACGGAGGCGGCCTGCAGGTTGAGGCCGACCCCCGCTGCCTGGATCTGCGCCAGAAGCACCGCGGGGCCGGAGGCACCAGCGAAGTCGTCGACGATCTGCTGCCGCCGTCCGGCGGGGATGCTTCCGGTGAGCGGACCGAACACCGGGGCGCCGTCGGTGATTTCGGCCGCGAGTGACTCCTTCACCACGGCCAGTACGTCCTTGAAATAGGAGAAGACGACCGTCTTCTGCCCGTTCTCACCGGCCTCCTGAACGATCTCCCGGAGCCGGTCCAGCTTGGCCGACTTCTCGGGACCCATGTACGCGGCCCTGCGCATCGCCATGAAGTTGCCTGCGCCCACGGCGTCCCGGTAGGCCTCCTCGTCCGATGCGCTCAGCTCCTCCCACTCGTCGGTCTGCTGCAGACTGGGGAGTTCCGTCAGTACGTCCTCCTGGTTGCGTCGCAGGTAGACCGGCGCCACGGCCTTGCGGAAGGCGACTGATCCGGCCAACGCATCCCGTTCGCCCAGGGAGTCCGCGACGCCCTCGTCGAGCATCCGGACCAAGTCGCGGAACTCCACGACCCTGTTCTCCATCGGCGTTCCGGTCATGAAAAGGGCGCGCCCGCAACGCTCCGCCCACAGAGCAACCGCCTGGGAGCGTTTGGCGTTCGGGTTCTTCACGAAGTGCGCTTCGTCGACCACGAGCAGTCCGACCTCCCCGCCGCCCGGCGAGGGAAAACCGCGCAGCGCGTCGAATGTGGTCACCGCGACCCCGCCCCGTCCCTTCCAGTCGGCGAACGCATAGTGCCGATCGGGCCCGTGGAGCACCGTGACCCGCAGGGCGCTGCGCGCCTCGATCTCCCGTGTCCAGTTCACGAGCACACTCGCCGGGCAGACAACCACGAAGTGGCTCTGTCCCTCGGCAGCCAGGTGGGCCAGCACGGCTATCGCCTGGATGGTCTTCCCCAGACCCATCTCGTCGCCGAGTATCACCTTGCGCTGGGCAAGCGCGAACCGTGCGCCGAACGCCTGGTAGCCGCGCAGCGACACCCGCCGGTGGGCGTCGTCGAGGCGCTGGGTCCGTACCCGCTCGGCAATCTCGTCCGGCAGGAAGCCTTCGGCGGCGGCCGCGTCGGACAGGTGCCCGGAGATCTCGGCGAGCAGGCTGTAGTACTCGGCCGAACGGAGTTCGAAGTCCACCCAGGCCGCGACATCGGACTCGGGCGCTCGGAGCAGGTCCACCGAGGCCTGGGCGAACAACCCGGGCAGGCCCGCCCGCTCCGCCTCGTCCATCAGCGACCGGATCTCGGCGACCGCCGCCAGCGCGCGAGTCTTCTTCTCCTGGGCCGCCAGCAACATCCGGAATCGTCCCGCGGCGGGCCTCGCGTCAGTGAGCAGCAGACCGAGCCGTTCCACCAGGACAGTGGCCTTGTCGACCGCACGACGAGCGTCCGGGCCGGCCTCCACAAGTACGTGCAGGGCCATGACGAGGGCGGTGGTGCTCGGCTCCGGATGGTCCACGTCGATGTGGACGGCCACGCTCTCGTGCACCGCCTCGGAGAGCCGACGGGCGGCGGCGAGCATCTGGTCGACGGTGCGCTGTCCCACGCCGGGAATCTGCCGCAACCGGTAGGGGCCCGCGTCGAGAACACTGCCAACGGTGCGCAGGCTGCTCTTCTCGACGCTACCCAGCCGCAACCGTCCTTCGGTGACGTCCTGCAGCCGGGTCACAGGGATGGCGTCGAGTTCACGCTTCACGGCTGCATCGTGAATCGGCTTCAGCGCCGCTCGTATCGCCTCGACCGCCCTGCCGTGATCGTCGACCACTGCTCGCGCCGCCTCGTACAGTCGCGCTCCCCCTGCGACCGTGTCCCGCTCGCCACGCCCCACGCTTCCCGCCCCTCCTCGGCCTGCTCGCATCCTCCCACCGCCCGTACGGGGCCCCAACGGCGCCAGCAGATCACGGCCGCCGCGCCCACGTCGTTGATGCAGTCGGCGACGGTGCCGTGAAGGCCGCTGTTGGGGCCGGGATTGACGCGTTCCAGGTGTCGGGCCGGCAGAT
>NZ_JBMNDS010000069.1:15823-53274 GCF_052543295.1 Streptomyces sp. SAS_270 | reverse complement strand
GGTGGCCCGGTGCACTGTGCGTGCACCGGGCCACCGTCATGCGGCATGACTAGCTCTCGACCTCCGAGCGGTCCCCGCCCCACAGCGTGTGGAACGAGCCCTCGCGGTCCGTACGGCGGTAGGTGTGCGCCCCGAAGAAGTCCCGCTGGCCCTGGGTGAGGGCGGCGGGCAGACGCTCGGCGCGCAGGGCGTCGTAGTAGGCGAGGGCCGCCGAGAAGCCGGGCGTGGGGACACCCTGGCGGGTGGCCGCGACCAGGACCTCGCGCCAGTCGTCCTGCGCGGCGGCGATCTCCTGCGCGAAGGTGTCGTCGGACAGCAGGCTCGGCAGGTCGGGCCGGGCGTCGTAGGCAGCCCGGATCCGGTCGAGGAACGCGGCGCGGATGATGCAGCCGCCGCGCCAGATGGAGGCGACGGAGCCGAGGTCGATGTTCCACTCGTACTCGTCGCTGCCCGCGATGATCTCGTGGAACCCCTGGGTGTACGACACGATCTTCGAGGCGTACAGCGCCTGCTCCACGCGGTCGGCGAACGCGGCCGCCTCCGACTCGCCGAGCGGCGACGCCTTCGGCCCGGCGAGCCCGCTGGAGGCCTCGCGCAGTGCGGCGTGCCCGGACAGCGAGCGGGCGAAGACCGCCTCCGCGATGCCGGACACCGGCACGCCGAGGTCGAGCGCGATCTGCACGGTCCAGCGGCCGGTACCCTTCTGCTCCGCCCGGTCCTGGACCACGTCCACGAACGGCTTGCCCGTCGCCGCGTCCACGTGGGAGAGGACCTCGGCGGTGATCTCGATGAGGTAGGAGTCGAGCCGGCCGGTGTTCCAGGTGCGGAAGATGTCCGCGATCTGCGCGGGGGAGTAGCCCGCCACGTCGCGCAGCAACTGGTACGCCTCGCCGATCAGCTGCATGTCGGCGTACTCGATGCCGTTGTGCACCATCTTCACGAAGTGACCGGCGCCGTCGGGCCCGACATGGGTGACACAGGGCGAACCGTCCGCCGCCTTCGCGGAGATCTTCTCCAGCATCGGGCCGAGGGATTCGTACGACTCGGGCGAGCCGCCCGGCATGATGCTCGGTCCGAGCAGCGCGCCCTCCTCGCCGCCGGAGACGCCCGTGCCGACGAAGTGGATGCCCTGCTCGCGCAGGGAACGCTCCCGGCGGCGGGTGTCCGCGAAGTGGGCGTTGCCCCCGTCGATGATCATGTCGCCCGGCTCGAGCAGCGGCGCGAACTCCTGGATGACCGCGTCGGTCGGCTCACCGGCCTTCACCATGATCACCAGGCGGCGCGGGCGCTCCAGCGCCGCCACGAACTCCTTGGCGGTCTCGGCCGCGACGAACGTGCCCTCCTCGCCGAACTCCTCCACAAGAGCGTGCGTCTTCGCCGCCGTGCGGTTGTGCACGGCGACCGCGTATCCGTTGCGGGCGAAGTTGCGGGCGAGGTTGCGCCCCATCACCGCGAGTCCCGTGACGCCGATCTGGGCTGAAGTGCTCATACCGTGGCTCCTATAGCTCTGGAATCGGTGGTGCGTGTCGTGCATGTGCTGCTTGTCCTGCATGTGCCGCGTGTCGTGCTGTTCGTACGTGTGGCTGTCGCGCCGGTCGTGCCTGGAAGTATTGCCCCACCGGCCATCCTGACCTGCCGTGGGGTTGTACGCAGAAGAACCCCGGGAAGCCTCAGCGGCGCGGGGCCCTCGTTCAGCGGCTGGTTTCGGCCATGCCCGTGACTGCCGGGAGCGGCAACTCGGTGCGGCGCACCGGCAGGATGCCCCCAATCGGCAGCTTTCTTCAGCCGGCGGCATCTTCTCCATTCGCTCTGGACATGACATCCGTCGTTCAACTAGCGTCTGCCGCATCCCGAAATTGCATTCTCGACGAAATGGAGTCCCCATGCGTGAGGGAATTGAAATCGAATTCGAGGACACCGCATTCGAGTCCTTGATCGAGGACGAGTACGCGGCCGCCCAGACCTGTCAGATTCCAACGGCCGCCTGATTCACGCCATGCGCCTTCGCGTATCACGCCTCTGCGTCTTCTTCTGGCGCAATGGGCAGTTGGTCTGCGACGATCCGGTGCGGCACCGCCAACTGGCACTGAGTTCCGGTGCCCGGCGGTTGCTGCACCGGTTCGCGGACTGGACCGACGCCGAGTCCGCCGAAGACACCGGGTCTTCGCTCATCAGACAGCTGGTCGAACGAGGTGTCCTCGTCGAGGAGGGTTCCGCGGAACATCTCTTCGAAGAGCGGCGGGGACCGTGGGCGCAATGGGGAACCGCGGCGACGTATTACCACCTGGCGAGCCGCAATCTCCACGACGAGAAATTCGCCTCCGCGGCCGAGGACACCGCATGGCTGCGCGAAAGCCTGCCGGATCGTCCGCAGCCGTCGGCCGTCAAGGAATACCCGGACGCCGAGCGCATTCTGCTGCCGCGCGGCGACGACACGCTTCTCACGGACACCGACCTCGCTCACGTATTACGCACCCGACGCTCCACGCGCAGATTCGACGCCGGCCGGCCGGTGACCGAAGGGCAACTGGCCTCCCTGCTGCGCTGGGTCGGTGGCCCGTTGCACGAGGTACGGCCCGAGGGCTTCCAGCCCGCCATGCTCAAGGCGAGCCCCTCGCCCGGCGCCCTGCACGCCGTGGAGATCTACCCGGTGGTGCTGAACGTCGAGGGCGTCGCCCCCGGGATCTACCACTACCACTCCGCCGCCCACGCGCTGGAGGCACTGACACCGGGTGCCGTCGACCGCGAGCGGATCGTCGAATGGTGCGGCGACCAGACCTACCTCGGCGACACCGGGGTGCTCCTGCTGTACACGGCGGTGCTGGAACGTACGGCCTGGAAGTACCGCACCGGGCGCGTCTACCGCACCCTCTTCATGGAGTTGGGCCACTTCAGCCAGACCGCCTACCTCGTGGGCACCGCGCTCGGCCTCGGCATGCTGTTCACCGCGGCGACCCGGGACGCCGCGATCGAGGACGCCCTCGGGCTCGACTGGACGAAGGAGATCCTGTTGGGACTCAACGGGGTGGGCATACCCGCCGAGGACGAGGCCGACCGCCAACGGGCGATGCTGTCCGGCGGGCCCACGGGCTTCTCCTTCGCCAGGGACGCGTGGGACGGACGCGACGCATGAACCGTCCCGGCGCATTCGCGGCGCGCGGCGATTCCGCGGCCGACGCGTACGGCGCGAACAACGTCCCTCCCCCCGTCGTGGCGGCATACGTCGACGTCCAGCGCCTGGAGCGCAACCTCCGGCGCTTTCACGGCCTCGCCGCCGCGCACGGTCCGGTCGTACGTGCCCATGTGAAGGCCCACCGCACGGTGGAGATCGCCCTGCGGCAGGCACGGGCGGGCGCCGTCGGCATCGCCGTGAACCAGGTCGCCCAGGCCCGGCAGTACGTGGCCGCGGGCATCACCGACGTCGTCATCGCCCACCCGTGGCGCGACCCCTGGCGCTGGCCGCTCATCGCGCGGCTGGCCCGGGACTGCCGGGTCGCGGTGCACGTCGACCGCCCGGAGTCCGTCGCCGGGCTCGCCGCGGCGGCCGCCGCCGAGGGCAGCGTCGTGGGCATCCGGATCCAGTTGGGCACCGGCGACGACATCACCGCCACACCCGACGGCGACCTGGTCGCCCTCGCCCGCGCGGCTGCTGCCGCCCCGACCCTGCGGCTCGACGGCATCACCGGCTACCAGGCCCTGACCACCACAGAATCCGCCGCGGACCGCGCCGCCGTCGGCCGGTTCGCCGCCGAGTACGCCGTGCGCGGCGCCGCACTGCTGCGGGCGCACGGGCTCGACTGTCCGACGGTCACGGTGGGCGGCACCCCCACCGCGGAAGGCGCGCTGGCCGTACCCGGAGTGACCGAGGTGTGCGCGGGCGCCTACGCGTTGCAGGACGCCGGGATGGCCGCGATCGGGATGTGCGACGCCGACGACGTGGCGGTGACGGTGGCGGTCGAGCCGGGCACCGGGTCCTTCACGGACGGCGACGTCGACCTCGACGCCTACCCGTATCCCTGGCAGACCGCGGGCGAACGGACCCGGCGCCCGGCCTCCGGGCGGGTGCACGTCCTGCCTCCGCACGTCTGCGCCCTGATGCCGCAGATCGATCACGTGACCGCCCGCGAGCAGAAACGGCCCGACACCACATGGCGCGTACGGAACCAGATGGACGAGCCGGATCAGGCGGACCAGGCAGATCAGGCGGACCAGCTGCGCGAGACGGATCGAACGGATCGCCCCGAGCGGACAACTCCCGTACGGCGGACGGGCGAAGCGGCGGGATAGCCGGGGCAGGGGGCCCCGGAGACGTCCCGTCCGGTGCAACCGCAACCGCGCCCGCGGCCCCCTCGCGCCTCTCCGTGCTGCGCATCCCCGCCTACCGCTGGTTCTTCCTCGGCCAACTCGCCTCGGCGTTCGGTGACTTCCTGGTCGCGCCGGCGCTTGCGTTCGCCGTGCTCGGGCTCACCGGGTCGGCCGCCGACATCGGGTTCGTGCTCGCGGCGCGGACCGTCCCGCTCGTGCTGCTGATGCTGGTCGGCGGTGCGCTCGCGGACCGGCTGCCGCGGCATCTGGTGATGATCGGCGCGGACGTGGTGCGGGCGGGTGTGCAGGCGGCGACGGCTGCGCTCGTCCTGTCGGGCCAGGCGCAGATATGGCAGTTGATGGCGCTGCAGGCCGTGCACGGCTCGGCCACCGCGATGTTCACTCCGGCGGTGTCCGGGCTGCTCCAGCAGACCGTGCCGCCGCCGCAGCGGCAGGCCGGCAACGCCCTGCTCGCCATGCAGCGTTCGGCGGCGTTCATCGCGGCACCGCTGGTCGCGACCGTGCTCGTGGTCACGGTGGGGCCTGGCTGGGCGATCGGCGCCGATGCCGTGACCTTTGTCGCGAGCGCGGTCTTCCTGAGCAGGCTGCGCCCGCTCACCGGCCCCACTCGGAAGGCGACGAAGGCGACGACGGCGACGAAGGCACCGTCGGACAAGTCCGACAGGAGTGACGCCCAGGTGGCGGCGCCCGCCGCGCGCAACCTCGCGCGCGATCTGCGTGAGGGCTGGCGGGAGTTCCGTTCCCGTACCTGGGTGTGGTCCCTGATCTCCGCGGCGTCGCTGACCAACGCCTGCTGGTCGGTGTTCTCCGTCCTCGGACCGGCGCTGAGCGAACGGGAGTTCGGCGGGCCCGAGGCCTGGGGCCTGGTCCTGACGGCCTTCGGCGCCGGGGCGGTGAGCGGCGGTGCGGTCGCGCTGTATGTACGCCCGCGCCGGCCACTGCGGTTCGCGGCGCTGTCCGTGTCGCTGTTCGCCGTGCCCTCGCTCGTGATGTCGCAGGTGTCGTCGGCGGTGCCCGTCATGGCCGGGGCGTTCCTCGGCGGGCTGGGGCTGATGGTCTTCAACCCCCTGTGGGAGACGGTCCTTCAGCGGGAGATCCCCTCCACCGCCCTGTCGAAGGTCAGCGCGTACGAATGGCTCGGGTCCTACGCGATGCAGCCCGTCGGCATGGCCCTCGCCGGACCGGCCGCCGCGCTGTGGGGTGCCCGGCGCACGATGCTGGCCGTCGGCCTCGCCCACCTGGCGATCAGCCTGGCACCCCTGGCCGTACGGGACGTGCGGAATCTGACGGACGCGGGCGAGCACACCCCCGCACCCGCACCAGCACCCGCACCCGATCTCGCATCCGCGGCCGCTCCTGCCGCCGTACCGACCGCCGCTCCCACGGCCGTACCCACCGAGAGAAAGGACTGACACGATGGCGAAGTCCCAGGGCAACGCTCCGGGCGCCGGGCACAACCGTCCCTGGACGGACAGCTTGCAGCGCGGCCGGGTGCCCGGCCCGCGGCTTCCCCAGCAGCGGGTGGTGGACGGCAGCGGACCCAGCACGCGCAGTGTGCACGCGGGGACCTACGAGGACCCGATCACCGGCGCGGTGGGCACCCCGGTGTTCCAGAGCACCACGTTCGCCTTCACGGAGGACACGTACCAGGCGTTCGACCAGGGGCACATCCGCGACGTGCCGATCTACGGCCGCTACGGCAGCCCCAACCAGTGGTCCGTGCAGGAGAAGATCGCCTCGCTGGAGAACGCGGAGAGCGCCCTGATGTTCTCCTCGGGCATGGCGGCGATCACCACGACGCTGCTCGCGCTCACCAACAAGGGCGGCCACATCGTCAGTTCGCGGGACGTGTACGGCGGCACCTTCAACCTGCTGCGCGAGGACATGCACCAGCTGGGACGCTCGGTGACCTTCACCGACCCGACCGATCTGGACGCGATCCGTGCGGCGGTGCGCGACGAGACCCAGGTGCTGTTCTTCGAGACCCTGACCAACCCGCTGCTCAAGGCAGTGCCGCTGGCCGAACTGGGCGCGCTGGCAAGGAAGTTCGGCCTGCTGCTGGTCGTCGACAACACCTTCCTCTCGCCGGTGTGCCTGCGGCCGCTGGAGCACGGCGCCCACATCGTGATCCACAGCGCCACCAAGTACCTGAACGGCCACAGCGATGTGACCGCGGGTGTCGCCGCTGGATCACGCAAGTACGTCGACCGGATCTGGTCGCAACTGCTGAAGTTCGGCGGCTCCCTGGACGCCATGATGTGCTTCCTGCTGGAACGCGGGCTGAAGACGCTCGCCCTGCGGATGCGCCGGCACAGCGAGAACGCCACCGCGCTGGCCGCCTTCCTCGCCGAGCACCCGGCGATCCGGGCCGTCCACCACCCTTCGCGCCCCGAGTACCCCTACCCGTGGCTGCACGAGCTCTGCTCCGACGGCTGGGGCGGCATGGTCGCGTTCGAGCTGCACGGCGGGGACGAGGCGGCTCTGAAACTCCTCGACCGGCTGGAACTCCCCGTCGTGGCCACCAGCTTGGGCGGCGTGGAGTCGCTGGTGAGCCTTCCGTTCAACACCTCGCACAGCTTTCTGACGTCCCGTCAGCGGCGTGAAGTGGGCATCGAGCCCGGGCTGGTGCGCTTCTCGGCCGGCATCGAGGACACCGACGACCTGCTCGCCGACCTCGACCAAGCGCTCTCCGGACTGTGACGAAAGGCCTTCAGACATGCGCAACGGACTGAACATCACCGGTGTCTCGGAGACCGTCCACGAACTTCGCGAGCACCCCGAGGAGGCGATCGCCGACTTCGCCGTCGAGGCGCCCGCCCGCACCGACGAGCACGGCATCTCCAGGGCCAGGGCCCTCACCCTCCGCGTCGGCACGATCAGGGTCGCGCGCGACTTCCACCTGGAGCAGCGGTCGTTGGCCGCGCCCGACGACGGCACGCCCACCCCGTACGAGTCGGCGCTCGCCGCCCTCGGGGCATGCGTACTGATGACCAAGGTGAACGGCTACACGGCCCGCGGGGTGACACTCGGCGCGCTGCGCGTCACCGTACGAGCCGACCTCGCGCTCGACGAGGACGGCCGCCCGGCCCAGGGCGCCCCGCTCGGCAACCTCGCCTGGCACTGCGACCTCGACTGCGACACGCCCGCCGACACCGTCTCCTCGGTCAACCGGCTCGTCACCGCCTTCAGCCCCAACCACCGGGTGTTTCTCGACGAGTCACCGATCAGTGCCGCCGTGCGCGTCCGCCGGAGCGACGGCACCGTTCTGGACCTTCCGGTCGACTGGGCCCCTGAGCCGGCGCCTCAGCCCTCCTCCGTGTGCTCCGTGGAAGCCGAGGTCGTCTGGGAGAACGGCTCCGAGGCGGTCTACCGCACGGCCCTCACCGTCGACGGCGTACGACGTCTCTCCGACCCCCTGATCGCGGACCAGCCCAAGCAACTCGTCGGCATCGACAAGGGCCCCAACTCCCAGGAGATCCTGCTCTCCGCACTCTGCGGCGAACTGGCCACCCTGATCCAGGCGGAGGTCGGAACGCACGTGGGTGCGGAGCTGCGCGATCCGGTCCTGCGGGCCGACGGCCGCCTCGACACCCGCGGGATGCTCAACGTCCACCGGGAGATCTCCAGCAGCTTCCACAACCTGACCGTCCGGCTCGCCCTCGACAGCGACGCACCCGAACCCGCGCTACGAGACCTGCTGTCGCGTGCGATGTCCCGCGCGGTGCTGCCCGCCACCCTGCTCACCGCGCTCCCGATCGCGGTCACGCTGGCACACGGAGACGCACCCCAACTGGCCTATCACAGCACCGTGGAGGACGCGGAAGGCATCCGCGACGAGGTGACACGACGGCAACGGGAGGCCGCGAACGCGTAGTTGAGCGTCGGCGACGAGACACGAGAGGCTGATTGTGCTCTTGTCGTGGCCTGTTCGAAGCGCTTATTTTTGCGGCTCCTGACGCATTGTCGAGGGGGCATCCGCATGGCCGTACGGGGTCGGCACCGCCGGTATCAGCCGAACAGGATCAACCGCGCCTCACTCACCGTCACGGCCGGCGGCGCCGGAATTGCACTCCCGCTCCTCGCGCCCGGCGCCGCCCACGCGGCCGACGTGGACACCTGGAACAAGGTCGCCGCCTGCGAATCCAGCAACAACTGGAGCATCAACACCGGCAACGGCTACTACGGCGGGCTGCAGTTCACCCAGTCCACCTGGGAGGCGTACGGCGGCACGGCCTATGCGCATCGCGCGGATCAGGCCACCAAGGACCAGCAGATCGCCGTCGCCGAGAAGGTGCTCGACGGACAGGGGCCCGGCGCCTGGCCGGTCTGTTCGGTCCGCGCCGGACTCGCCCGGGGCGGCGGAGCCCCCCACATCAGCACGTCCGGCACCACCACACAGACCACCAAAGAGACCGCGACGAGCAGGGACACACGGACTCCCAAACGCTCCGTGCGCGACGTACAGCCGCAGACCACGCCCCAGTCGCAGGCGGGCACGGCCGAGATGTACACCGTCGTCCACGGCGACACGCTCTCCGGCATCGCCGACTCCCGGCAGGTCCAGGGCGGCTGGCAGCGGCTGTATGCCGCGAACCGTACGACCGTGGGTTCCGACCCGGACCTGATCCTGCCCGGCCAGCGGCTGAGCCTGCGCGGCAAGGCGCCGACGGCCCACCCCAAGGACACGACGTCCGACACGTCCACGACGAAGAAGACGAAGAAGTCCCCGGTCAAGGAGACCAGGGACACCAAGGACACCAAGAAGCACACCGACAAGGTCACCACGACCCACACCCTGGTCGCCCCGGTGAACGCCGCGACCGGCACGCCGTACCGCGCCGCCGGCTCGTCCTGGTCCAAGGGCTACCACACGGGCGTCGACTTCCCGGTGCCGACCGGCACCACGGTGAAGGCGGTCGGCGCGGGCCACGTCGTCAGCTCGGGCTGGGGCGGTTCGTACGGCTACCAGGTGGTGATACGGCACTCGGACGGCCGCTACTCGCAGTACGCCCATCTCTCCGCGATCTCCGTGAAGGCCGGGCAGAGCGTGACGACCGGCCAGCGCATAGGCCGCTCCGGGTCCACAGGCAACGCCACGGGCCCGCATCTGCACTTCGAGGTGCGGACGGGGCCCGGCTTCGGTTCCGACGTCGATCCGGTCGCGTATCTCAGGGCGGGCGGCGTCAGGATTTGACGCGCGTGCGGTGCCGGTCCAGCAGTGGGGTCGGGACGTAGGGCCCGCCGTAGAACGGTGCGTAGTAGCGCGGTACGTCGTCCAGGGACGGGGCCGGGACGGACGGGACCTTGGCCCCGTCGTCGTCCTGGTCCGCGCCGTCGTACGCCGCGTCCGGCACTGTGCCCGGCACCGTCACCGAGGCCGTCGCCGGTGCCGGAACGGTCACCTGAAGTTGTGCCAAGGCGTCTTCAAGCGCTGTCGAGGCAGTCGCCGCGGACTGGGCGGGAAGCCCGGCGAGCAGTTCCTTCGCGGGGGGCGTGCCCGCCGGGAGGGCGGCGGGTGCGGTCGTTGCCGTCGTGCGCTGCGGGGTGTCCAGCCGCTCGGTCGTGAGCAGGATCAGGCCGCCCGCGGCGACGACGCCGCAGCCCAGGGCGAGCATGGTGCCCGTCGCTCCGTAGCGGAAGGTTTCGCCGAACATCGTGATGCCGACCGCCGCCGCCATCATCGGGTTCACCACCGTCAGGGTGGCCAGCGGGGCCGCGAGGCCGCCGCCCCGGTAGGAGGCCTGCGACAGGAGCATTCCGGCCGTGGCCAGGACGCCGATGACGCCCAGGCTCGGCAGGTCGGAGAACGTGACGTGGTTCGTCCAGTCCACCGCGACCGTCTTCGTGAACACGGACGACATACCGAAGGCGATACCCGACGCGACCGCGAGGAGCACGCTGCGCACGGCCGGGTGGCGGTGCGCGGCACGGCCCGCGACCATCAGCGCCACCACGGCGCCGCCGCTGACCACGGCCAGCAGCACGCGCTGGGGGTCGCTCAGGGACCGTGCGTCGGCCGTACCGACCAGGGACAGCAGGCCCGCGAGGCCCACCGTCGCCATGATCGCGCCCCGCCATGCGGTCGCCCCGGCCTTGCGGCCGACGAAGAGCGCCGCCATCGGCAGCGCGAAGACGATGGTGAGCGCGCCCAGCGGCTGGACCAGGCTCAGGGGGCCGTAGGCGAGCGCCACCACGTGCAGCAGCCCACCGAGGCCGTTCAGCGCCACGGCGGCCCACCAGCTGGGCCTGCGCAGCGGCGCGTACGTCTGGTCCGGGGAGGTCACCGCGACCTGTTCCTGGACGATGGCACCGCCGGCGTACGCGACGGCGGAGACGAGGGAGAGCAGCACGGACAGCGTCAGAGCGCTCATGTGTCCCTCCTCTGCGTACGGCGTGGGCGGCGGGCCCGGCGCGACGAACGGTCGGCTTGCATAGCAACAACGATGCCCTGCGAATTCCTTCACGTCGTCGTACCTGAGCAGGCATTGGGTCCTACTGCCGATGGAGTAGGACACGCGCCTCGTCCTCCCCAGGGTGGGTGACAGCACGGCCGGGCCCGCCGGTGGAAACCCCTAGGGGGCTTGGTACTACTGCTCTTCGTGGACCTCGACCCGGATCTCTCAGCACTCGACTCGCTCGGTGGCTTCTTCGTACTACGCACGGCAGTATCGCCACAGGGCGCTCAAGCAACGCTTGAGAAGGCCTATACGACCTCTCGAAGCGACCCGGACGGGGACGTTTATGCGGATCCGATGACTTTCCGGGTCCGCAAAGTCGCACAAAGTCTGCGGGCCCCCGAGGACCGGGTCGCGGCCTCGATCGCGCACCAGGCGCTGGCCGCCCGGCTGTGGTCGATCGCGCTCGGCTCCGCCGCGCTGTTCGGCCGGGTGCCCGACCTCGATGCGCGGCTGCTGCACTGGAATCCGGACGCCGGCGCGCCCGACGACCTGTGGCCGGCCGAGGTGCGCATGCTGCCCGCGGCGGCGATCGGCGACGTCGTACAGGAAGGTCATCTCGCCCCGCTGGCGGCGGCCCTGCGCTCCCGGTACGGCGTCTCGGCGGGCCTGTTGCGGGGCAACTCGGGCTCCGCCCTGGCGGGCGCCCTGCGTCAACTCGACCGCTGGGCGTCCGCCAACCGCCGCGCGGACGTGGCCGACCGGGCCCACGAGATCGCCGCCGGGCTCTTCACCCACCCCGAGCTCGCCGGCACCCTGGACCCCACCACCCTCCGCCGCCGCAGCTGCTGTCTCTACTACCGCCTCCCGGGCGGCGGCCTGTGCGGCGACTGCTGCTTCGACCGCCGCCCGCAGACGAGGAATCCGGGCGCCGATGCACGGCCTTGAGTTCATCGCCCTGGGATTCGTGCTCGTCGCGGCCGGACTCCTGTGGCGGGGACGCGCCGTGCGGCCGCTGTCGGCGAAACGCGCACGGGCGGCGCTCGCGCGTGAGCACTCCCGCCATCTGCTGCGCGCCGCGGACCTGGCGATCGCCCGGGCGCGCCGCAGCGCCGCGCCCGACGAGCCCGTCATCATCAGGATCGACGACGTGCTCGCCACGGCGCACCGGCAGTTCGGACACCCGTGCGGGTCACGGGAGGAGGCGGCCGCGGCGCTCCGGCAGCGCTACGAGGCGCGGGGATGCCGCTCCGACTGCATGACGGACGCCTTCGACTGACCGCCCGCGCGCGGACGCCGACCGCGCGTTCCCCGGGTCGCGGTCTTCCCCCGCCGCCTCATCTGGGTGACCATGAAGAGCACCAGCCGCTATGACGGGGGGTTCTGTGTGCGAGTGGGACTGCTGAGCCGGGAGTATCCGCCCGATGTGTACGGCGGTGCGGGGGTCCACGTCGAGTTCCTCGCCCGGGAGCTGCGCTCCCTCACGGACCTGGACGTGCACTGCTGGGGCGAGGTCACCGCGTCGGAGCGAGCTGCCGGCGTCGTCCGCCACCGCCCCTGGTCCGCGCTCGACGGGGCCAACGACGCGCTGCGCACTTTCTCCGTGGACCTCTCCATGGCGGCCGGTCTCGAAGGCCGCGAGCTCGTCCACTCGCACACCTGGTACGCCAACCTGGCCGGCCACTTCGGCAAGCTGCTGCACGGCATCCCGCACGTGATGACCGCCCACTCGCTGGAGCCCCTGCGCCCCTGGAAGGCCGAGCAACTCGGCGGCGGATACGCCCTGTCCAGCTGGGCCGAGCGCACCGCGATCGAGGCCGCGGACGCCGTGATCGCCGTATCCGGAGCCATGCGCGAGGACATCCTCACCTGCTATCCGGCGCTGGATCCGGCCAGGGTGCGCGTCGTCCACAACGGCATCGACACCGCCCTGTACCGGCCGGACCACGGCACGGACGTCCTCGCCCGCATCGGCCTCGACGCCGACCGCCCGTACCTCCTGTTCGTCGGCCGTATCACCCGCCAGAAGGGCGTGCCCCACCTGCTGCGCGCGGTCCGGGACATCGACCCGGACGTCCAGGTGGTGCTCTGCGCGGGCGCCCCCGACACCCCGGAGATCGACCGGGAGTTCCGCGAGCTCTTCCAGGAACTGAGCGGCGTACGCCAGGGAGTGCACTGGATCCCGCAGATGCTGCCGCGCCCGGATGTGATCCAACTCCTCACGCACGCCGCCGTGTTCGTGTGCCCTTCGGTGTACGAGCCGCTGGGCATCGTCAACCTGGAGGCGATGGCGTGCGGCACGGCCGTGGTCGCCTCGCGGGTCGGTGGCATCCCCGAGGTCGTGGACGACGGCCGCACCGGTCTGCTCGTCGACGTCGACGACGACTTCGAGGCGCACCTCGCGCGCGCCCTCGACGCGGTGCTCGCCGACCCGGAGGCCGCCCGACGCATGGGCGAGGCCGGACGGCAGCGCGCGGTGGGGGAGTTCGGCTGGGACGCGGTGGCCCGGCGCACCGTCCAGTTGTACGAGGAGATCCTCAAACCGGGGTAGTCACCGGGCAGGGCGTATGACCGGGGCAGCCATCGGACAGGCGTGTTTCGGAAGCAGCGGCCGGGCCCCCAGGCGGGCGCGGCCCGACCGGGCGTAGAGGGGCGGCGGCATGCGGCGCGGTGGACCTTCGGTGCTGGGAATCGTACTGGCGGGGGGAGAGGGCAAACGGCTCATGCCCCTCACCGCCGACCGCGCCAAACCCGCGGTCACCTTCGGCGGAACGTATCGCCTTGTCGACTTCGTACTTTCCAACCTCGTCAACGCCGACGTCCTGCGCATCTGCGTCCTGACGCAGTACAAGTCGCATTCCCTGGACCGTCATGTGACCACGACCTGGCGTATGTCGAGCCTGCTGGGCAACTACGTGACCCCGGTCCCGGCGCAGCAGCGCCTCGGCCCGCGCTGGTACCTGGGCAGCGCCGACGCGATCCTGCAGTCGCTCAACCTCATCCACGACGAACAGCCCGACTACGTCGCGGTGTTCGGCGCCGATCACGTCTACCGCATGGACCCGCGGCAGATGCTGGCCCAGCACATCGAGGGCGGCGCGGGCGTGACGGTGGCCGGCATCCGGGTGCCGCGCGGCGAGTCGTCGTCCTTCGGCGTGATCAGCCCCGGCTCCGACGGCCGGACCGTGGAGGGTTTCCTGGAGAAGCCCAGCGACCCGCCGGGCCTGCCGGACGACCCCGAGTGCGTCTTCGCCTCGATGGGCAACTACCTCTTCACCACCAAGGCCCTGATAGAGGCGCTCCAGCGCGATGCCGAGGACCCCGACTCCGTGCACGACATGGGCGGTTCGATCCTTCCCATGCTCACCGACCGGGGCGAGGCGCAGCTGTACGACTTCAGCGAGAACCACGTGCCCGGCGAGACCAGCGGTGACAAGGGCTACTGGCGCGACGTCGGCACCCTCGACGCGTACTACGACGCCCACATGGACCTGATCGCGGAGCGCCCCGCCTTCAACCTCTACAACCGCCAGTGGCCCGTCTACACCCACTCCGGGCAGCTGTCGCCGGCCCGCTTCAACGCCGGCGGCATAGCCAGCGAGTCGATCATCAGCGCGGGCTGTCTGATCCGGGGCCAGGTCTCCCGGTCGGTGCTCTCGCCGGGTGTCCGTGTCGATCCGGGCGCCGTCGTCCAGGGCTCGGTCCTGCACGACAACGTCCGTATCGGGCGGGGCGCGGTGGTGCGGGGCGCGGTCCTGGACAAGAACGTCGAGGTGCCGCCGGGCGCGACGATCGGCGTCAACCCGGACCGGGACGCCGAGCTGTACACGGTGTCGGCGGGCGGGGTGATCGCACTCGGCAAGGGGCAGCGGGTGTCGTAGCCCGCGGTGGGTAGCTGACGGCTCGCGGCGGTCAGGGCGCGGTCGAGGAGGCCTCGCGCACCATGAACACGTCCACCGCGTCCTCGGTCTCGACGGTGAACCCGTGCCGTTCGTACAGGCGCCGGGCCGGGCTGCCCTGCAGGACGTTCAGCCGGACCCGGGTGCCGTCGTGGTCGCAGCGCTCCACGAGGCCGCGCAGCACGGCTGAGCCGACACCGAGGCCCTGGAGGTGCGGAGCCAGGTAGAAGTGTTCCAGCCACTGGGCGTCCTCGGCCGGGCGTAGCGCGACGCAGCCGGCGAACGCGCCGGCCACCTCGATCACCCGGGTGTGCGCCGGCGCGAACTCGTCCCGCAGCCGTTGTCGTACCCGTCGCTCGTCGTACCGCCCCAGCCGTTCCAGATCGGCGCGCAGTACCACGGCCCGCAACGCGGCCACCGCGTCGACATCCGCCGCCGAAGCGGGCCGAGTCTCCCAATCCGCCATGATCGCGATGCTACCGGGCGGCACTCGGCGGCCGCCCGGCCCACTTCCGCGTCCTACTGCTGGGGCGGGCGGTCCTCTCCGCGGTTCCTTCCCAGCTCGTCCTTGAGCCTGTCCTGGGCCGTGTCGACCTGGCCGCTGTACTTGCCCTGGGTGCGGTCGTCGACCATGTCACCACCCTTGTCGACGCCCTTGCCGACCTGCTCTTCCTTGCCCGACAGCATTTGCTTGAGCTTGTCCATCACAGACATGGGGTCTTCCTCTCGTTGCTGTGCGCCCTCCCCTTCTGGTCCAGGATCAGGGCTCATCGCGAGGACTGCATCCGGACGTGGCGCGGTGGCGGACGGAAGCACTCCGGTGAGGAGAGGGGAGGGGCGGGAATCGGGCCACGGGTGAACCGGCCCGGTCCACCGGCGCCACGGGCGGTTGGGGCGGACGAGTATCGGTGTGTCTCGGCTTAATCTGCTGTTAACTGTGCGTAGCTTGATCGTACTTGACCGTAATCGCTTGTCGGAGGTTGACTGCTTGCTCACCCGTCGTCGACGCGAGAGCAAGCCTTTGACCTCCGACCTGCTCGCACCTCTCGACCTGGCGTTCTGGAACATCGAGTCCGCCGAACACCCGATGCACCTCGGCGCCCTCGGTGTCTTCTCGGCCCACTCACCCACCGCCGGCGCCCACGCCGCCGACCTGCTCGCAGCCCGCGCCGCCGCGGTGCCCGGGCTGCGGATGCGCATCCGCGACGTCTGGCAGCCACTGCTCCCGCTGGCCTTCGGCGGCGCCACTCGTGAACCGGCGCCCGACTTCGACCCGCTCCAGCACGTACGGCTGCACGCGCCGACGGCCGACTTCCACGCGGTCGCGGGCCACCTCATGGAACGCCCGCTGGAGCGCGGCCGCCCGCCGTGGGAGGCGCATGTGCTGCCCGGCGAGGACGGCACGTCGTTCGCCGTGCTGTTCAAGTTCCACCACGCGCTGGCCGACGGACTGCGGGCCCTGATGCTCGCGGCCGCGCTGATGGACCCGATGGACATGCCGGAACCCCGGCCACGCCCCGCCGAACCGCCGCGCGGCCTCCTTCCCGACGTACGCAAGCTGCCGGGTCTGGTCCGCGGCGCCCTCTCCGACGTGGGCCGCGCCCTCGACATCGGGACCTCGGTCGCCCGCGCCACCTGGGACGTCCGCTCCTCGACCGCGCTCACCTCGCAGCCCACCGGCACCCGCCGCACCGCCGGCGTGGTCGTCGACCTCGACGAGGTGCACCGGATCCGCAAGACCGAGGGCGGCACCGTCAACGACGTCCTGATCGCCGTCGTGGCGGGCGCCCTGCGGCGCTGGCTCGACGAGCGCGGCGACGGCAGCGAAGGGGTCGCGCCACGCGCCCTCATCCCCGTCTCCAAGCGCCGCCCGCGCACCGCGCACCCGCAGGGCAACCGGCTCTCCGGCTACCTGATACGGCTTCCGGTCGACGACCCCGACCCGCTCGCCCGGCTGCGCACGGTGCGCACGGCGATGGACCGCAACAAGGACGCGGGGCCCAACCGCGGGGCCGGCGCCGTCGCGCTGCTCGCCGACCACGTGCCGCCGCTGGGACACCGGCTCGGCGGCCCCGTCGTCGGCCAGGCGGCCCGGCTGCTCTTCGACATCCTCGTCACCAGCGTGCCGCTGCCCAGCCTCGGTCTGAAGCTCGGCGGCTGCCCCGTCACCGAGGTGTTCCCGCTCGCCCCGCTGGCCCGCGGACAGGCCCTGGCGATCGCCGTCTCCACGTTCCGCGGGCGCGTGCACTACGGGCTCGTCGCCGACGCGGAGGCCGTCCCGGACCTCGACCGGCTGTCAGCCGCGGTGACCGAGGAGGTGGCCGCGCTCCTCGCCGCATGCGGGTCCTGACCCCGTCTTGCGGCCCGTCCGTACGTCGGTGATCATGGCGGGTTTGGCTCCTCGGCCTTTCGCTCCGTAAAATTCCGCCTTCGAAAGCGAGCGCGGTTCGAGCGCGGCGCGGAACCCGAGGAACGGCACACGGCGATGACGGTGACAGACGACAGCCAGGCGACCCCCGCCGTGGACACGGCAGAGGTGGCGGCAGCCTCGTACGGTCCCGGTATCGACCCGGAGCGGCTGGCCACCTGCCTCGCCGTGCTCGACGAACTCGACAAGCTGGACGTCGACCACCCCGACGCCATCGCCGTGCGCCGCGCCACCGCGGGCGTCTACCGCACGGTCAAGCAGCGCCGCCGCCAGGACCGCCGGGCCGCCAAGACCGCCCACGACAAGGCGGTCACCGAGGCCACCGCGACCGGCTCCGCCCAGCGCATCGACGACGAGACCGAGGGCCTTCTGCCGTCGTCGGTGACGGAGGAGGGCCGGATCGCCGGGATACTCCAGCGCCCGCGCTCCTGCTACACCTGCAAGACCCGGTACGTGGAAGTCGACTACTTCTACCACCAGCTCTGTCCCGACTGCGCTCTCCTGAACCGCGAGAAGCGCGACGTCCACGCCGACCTCACCGGCAAGCGCGCGCTGCTCACGGGCGGCCGCGCCAAGATCGGCATGTACATCGCGCTGCGACTGCTGCGGGACGGCGCGCACACCACGATCACCACGCGCTTCCCGAAGGACGCAATCCGCCGCTTCAAGGCCATGGACGACTCGGCGGACTGGATGCACCGCCTCGAAGTCGTCGGCATCGACCTGCGCGACCCGGCGCAGGCCGTGGCCCTCGCCGAGCGGGTCGCCGAGGCGGGCCCCCTCGACATCCTGATCAACAACGCGACGCAGACCGTACGCCGCCTGCCCTCCGCCTACGCCGCCCTGGTCGGCGGCGAGAGCGCCCCGCTGCCCGCCGGTGAACTCCCCGCCCACCACGTCATCGGCGCCTTCAACTCCGGCGCGGTCGACGGCCTCGCCGCGCTGCCCCTCGGCACCAGCGGGCTCGACGCCCAGCAGGTCGCCGACCTCGCCCTGGTCGCGGGCAACGCCAGCGTGGCCCGGCACCTCGACGGCACCGCCATCGACGCGGGCGGCCTGGTGCCCGACGTGGTCGACACCAACACCTGGGTGCAGACCATCGAGCAGATCTCTCCGGTGGAACTCCTGGAGACCCAGCTCTGCAACTACACGGCGCCGTTCATCCTGATCAGCGCGCTGCGCCCGGTGATGGCCGACGCCGCCCGGAAGGCGAACAGCGGACGTGCCTACGTGGTGAACGTCTCGGCCATGGAGGGCGTCTTCGGCCGCGGCTACAAGGGCGCCGGCCACCCGAACACCAACGCTGCCAAGGCCGCCATGAACATGGTGACGCGGACCAGTGGCCAGGAGATGTTCCAGACCGACGGCATCCTCATGACCTCGGTCGACACCGGCTGGATCACCGACGAGCGCCCCCACTACGACAAGCTGCGCCTCGCCGAGGACGGCTTCCACGCCCCGCTCGACCTGATCGACGGCGCGGCCCGCGTCTACGACCCGATCGTGCGCGGCGAACAGGGCGAGGACCTGTACGGCGTCTTCATGAAGGACTACGCGCCCGGCAAGTGGTAGGAGCCCGTGGTTCTAGGGCCGGCGCGCCCGCAGCTGGTCATGGACGGCGTACGCCTGCGCCCCTGAGGTGTGCGCCGCCCTGACCCGGGTGCCGCCGTCCACCAGCAGATCGGCGCCGGTGATCCAGCGGGCCGCGTCCGAGGCCAGCCACAGCACGGCCTCGGCGATGTCGTCCGGCTCGCCGAGGCGGCCGAGGGGGAGCCCGGCGCCGAGCGTCTCCTCGGCCCCCTCCCACACGAAGCGGGCCATCTCGGTGCGGACGAGGCCGGGGGAGACGGAGTTGACCCGCACCTTCGGCGCCAGTTCGCCCGCGAGCTGGCGCGTCAGGTGCAGCAGGGCCGCCTTGCTCGTGCCGTAGGCGCCCACCTGCGGGCCGACGTGTCCGGCGCCCTCGGTGCAGATGTTCACCACCGACCCGCCGTGCTCGGCCATCCAGCCCCGCCAGGCGCACTGCACCAGCCGCAGCGGCGCCTCGACGTTGACCGTGAACGCCTCACGCCAGCCGTCCGGATCGGCGTCCATGAGCGGGCCGTACGGCTGGTTGGTCGCCGCGTTGTTCACGACGATGTCGATCCGCCCGAACTCCCGCAGCGCCAGCCCGGTCAGCTCCCGAAGATGCGCGGGGTCGGCGACCGTACCGGCCAGCCCCACGGCCGCGCCCAGCTCCTGGACGGTCCGCCGCACCGCGCCCGCGTCGCGTGCCGTCACGCACACCCGCGCGCCCGCCCGCACCAGAGCCTCGGCGACGGCGCGCCCGATGCCCCGCGAGGCGCCGGTGACGATGGCGACCCTGCCCTCAAGCCCGTACGGCGACGTCATCCGCGTACCGTCTCATGACGGACCGTCAGTCAACAGCCCCCAGCGGGGAATGCTGGGTAGCGACCAGTTCCAGCACCGTGCGCCAGTCCTCCAGGACGCCGGCGTCCAGGCCGGCGACCCTGGCCGCGTCGTCCGCCTGCCGCAGCGTGATCGCGTCCTCGGCCAGCGGTTCGCGCTCGAACCAGGCCGCCTCCGCCGGCGTCATCGCACCGCCCTGCACCCTCGGGGCCGGCGCGCTCTGCCCGGACAGCCCGCGGCCCGGCGAGGCGGTCGCCAGATACCGTTCGGCGGCGACATGCAGCCGTACGAGCCGGGAGACCCGCTCGCCGAGCAGGCCCCGTACCGCGTCGGCCGCGCGATCCGCGTGCCCCGCGTCGTCGCCCGGCCGCAGCAGGTGCCCGATGTCGTGCACCAGGCCCGCCACCTGGAGTTCCTTGTCGCTGGGACGGCCGCGCCGCAGCAGCGCGGCGGTCTGCAGCGCGTGATCGTGCAGATCGACCGGATCGCCGACGGGTATCCCCCCGCTCGGGCGTGACCGAGAGCGGGGCAGATCCGGGATGTCCCACGCACCCCGGCAGGCGTACAGCAGGTCCATCAGCTCCTCGACGCTGCGCAGCTCCATGCGTCAGTCCTCCCGAGTCCTCGCGCGGGATAAGCCGTTGTCGCGCGCCAGCAGATCATGTCCGCCTTGCGAACCGGCCAACGGCACTTGAACTGCGAACCGCCGCAGCCCAGCCGGGGGTGGGCCCGTGCAGGCGGCGAAAGACCCTGCCCCTATGGTGGACCGATGGCGTCGATCAAGCAGTTCCAGGTCACCTTCGACTGCGCGGAACCGGAGCGCGTCGCTCGCTTCTGGTGCGAGGTACTGGGGTACGTCGTACCCCCGCCGCCCGCGGGGTTTGCCAGTTGGGACGAGTACGACCGCTCCCTGTCGCCCGAGCGTCGGGGTTCGGCGTTCGCCTGCATCGATCCCTCTGGTGTGGGCCCGCGACTGTATTTCCAGCGCGTTCCCGAAGGCAAGGTCGTCAAGAACCGGGTGCACCTTGACGTACGGGTCGGCACCGGGCTCGTGGGCGAGGAGCGACTCGCCGCACTTGAGGCCGAATGCGCACGACTGCTCCCGCTCGGCGCGGTACGCGGGCAACTTCTGCGTGCCGATGGCGAGAACGAGTCGTGCCTCCCGATGCAGGACATCGAGGGCAACGAGTTCTGCCTCGACTGAGAGACCGCGAACGCGGCACCTTCGCGCGTCGACCACGCACGAGGGTGCCCACGAAGCAGCCGAGTCACGGCGCGTCCTGGTCCGTTGTCGCGAAGGCGGGCTTTCGGGTGAGGACGATCACGGTCAGGCTGAGGAGGCCGAGCACTGCCGCGGCGACGGCGTCCGCGGTGATGCCGGCTCGCTGCAGCAGTAGGCCGCCGATGATGCCGCCGAGGGCCATGGCCGCGTTCCACAAGGTCACAAGGATGGCCTGCGCGGTGTCGGCGACGGCCGGGCTGCGTCGCATCCCGGCATGACCGGCCGCGGTCTGGAGGAGCGTGGGCGTACCGCCCCATCCCAGGCCCCACGCGACGGCCGCGACCCAGACGACGGCCTGTGCCGTGGTGACGGCGAAGGCGAACGTGGCGACAGTGAACAGAGCCGCGGCGGTCAGCGCGAGTCCACGAAGGTGTCTGTCGATGTGACGGCCGGTGTACCAGATGCTGACCAGGCCGGCGATGCCGAAGGCCAGCAGGATCGCGTCCACCGCGGTGGCGAGGCCGGCGTGCCGCAGGTACGGCGCGATGTACGCGTAGATGATCGTGTGGCCGAGGACGAAGGTCACGACGACGGCCATGATGGCGGCGACCCCAGGGACCCGGAGCGTCTGCCGGGCGGTCGGCTTCGGCTCCTGGGCTGTTGTGGCCGGCCGGTTGAGGGCGGGAACGCTGAACGCGATCCACCCGAGGACGGCGAGAGTGATCACCGAGACGGCGGCGAACGACGCTCGCCACCCGATCTGTTGGCCGATCAGCGTCCCGGCGGGAACACCCAGCGACAGAGCCAGGGGGATCCCGGTCATCGCGATCGCGATGGCACGTCCCTCCTGACCGGGAGGCGCGATACGCCGGGCATATCCGGCCAGGATCGCCCACGCGAGTCCGGCGGCGACGCCGGCGAGGAACCGGGACACGAGCAGGACCGCGTAGCCGGGCGCGACGGCGGTGAGCGTGTTCGCGACCAGGAAGACGGTCATGGCGCCCAGCAGCAACGGCTTGCGCCGAACTCCCACCGTGGCAGCGGCCAACGGTATGGCGGTCAGCGCCGTACCGGCGGCGTACACGGTGACGGTCTGGCCCGCCGCACCGGAGCTGACTTCGAGAGAGGAGGACATCTGCGGGAGGACGCCCGCCGGCAGGGTCTCGGTCAGGCTGGTGATGAAAACCGCGGTGGCCAGTGCAAGCAGCGCGGACCAGGGCAGCACGTCACGTCTTGTCGGAGAGGCTGTTGTGATCGTCATGCACTGATCGTGAAACCCTCACATTGATGTGATGGTCAAGCTCGGGCCGCGCTACTCTCGGACATGTGCAGATCGGTGAACTGTCCCGCCTGACAGGCGTGTCCCGGCGCCTGCTGCGGTATTACGAGGAGCAGGGCCTGATCGTCCCGGATCGGTCGACGAACGGATACCGCGCCTACGACGCGCGGTACGTGGACCGCGTGAGGCAGATACGCGGTCTGCTGGCGGCGGGGTTGCCGACCCGGATCATCAAGCAGATCCTGCCCTGCCTGGACAAGCCCAGGTCCATCCACTTCCCGGACGCGACCCCGGAGATGCTCGCGTTGCTCACCTCGGAGCGGGACAAGCTCAACGAGCGGATCGAGGTCCTCACCCACAACCGGGACGCGATGACCGAGTACTTGGCCGAGGTGGAGCAGCATCGCGCCCCGCTCGCGCCGGGCCGACTGGGCAGTGCCTGAAGCAAGTTGCTTCCCGGACAAGACGGTCCGCGGTGGGGACGAACACATGCGTGCGTGGCCGGGATCGTTGACCGGATTGTCGGGGCGAGGCGCCGGCGGCCGCGTCGGGACGCGATGGCGCGGCGGCGGGCCGCGGTGGGCCGAACCGACTCTCACGCCGCCCGCGCGGTCACCTGCCGGCCCCGTATGGCTCGCTCTGGATGCGAAGGCCGGGGGCCCCTACGACGATCGGCAGGGGCACGGGTGTGCCGACACGCCAACGAGAGGTGGAAGACCATGAGGGTGTTGCTGACCGTCCAGATGGACACCGAGAAGGCGAACAAGGCGATCGCGGACAACACGTTGGGCCAGACCATGAAGTCGGTGCTGGACCGGATCAAACCGGAGGCCGCGTACTTCGGGGCGCAGGACGGAATGCGTACCGGATACATCGTCTTCGACCTGAAGGAGCCGTCCGACATCCCCTCCTTCGCCGAACCGTTCTTCCAGGAGCTCGGCGCCAAGCTGGCCGTCATGCCCGTGATGAACTTCGACGACGTCCAGGCCGGTCTGCAGAAGCTCTGATCGAGCTGACCGCCCTCACGGGCGCCCGTACCCGCCGTGGAGTGTGGTGGCGCGTAGGGGCGCCCCGGGAGTGGGCTGTAACCCGAATGGGTGTCCGTAAGTTACGGATATGCCATCAAATCAGTTTAGATGGCAGGTGGATGGGCGCAGAACGACTCAAAACAGTTACCTCTTGTTTTCAGCCCCATCGAGCGGGCATCCGCTCATTTGGTTACCCTGTACCGGACGGACAGCTCAACTGGGTTCCACCCACACCCACGGTCCGTCCCGGGACATGCCGGTCACCACGGCCTGCTCTCAGCTGAGTTACCGGCGCCACCGCGTCCCTAACTGCTCTCGACCCACATCCGAGTGGGCGTCAGGCGGCCGGCAGCAGACTGGCCCTGCACGTCCCGAGGGTGACCCGACACATAAGGAGTGCGCGGTGACACCGGAGAAGACGAATCGCGATCAGCGCCCCAAGGAACGCACGGAGCGCGCGGGCCGTGGGCCCGACAAGAAGCTCGGCAGTCTCGACGTCTGGGCCAGGTCCGCCCCGATCCGCCTCGCGGGCTACGAGGACGACCTCGCCGAACCCCACATCCTGCCCAGCGTCGACTGAACCCCGACCGAACCCATCGCGATCGCTGACGGCATGGGCGTGTCAGACTCACGTCCATGCTGATCAGAGAAGCCGCGGCCGAGGACTGGCCGCGGATCTGGCCTTTCTGGCACCGCGTCGTCGCCGCCGCCGAGACCTACGCCTGGGACCCGGACACCTCCGAGGAGGCCGCCCGCGCCCTGTGGATGGCACCCGCCAAGCGCGTGTACGTCGCCGAGG
This sequence comes from Streptomyces sp. SAS_270, assembly GCF_052543295.1. NCBI lineage: Bacteria > Bacillati > Actinomycetota > Actinomycetes > Kitasatosporales > Streptomycetaceae > Streptomyces > Streptomyces sp. SAS_270. Next base: position 29,489 of record NZ_JBMNDS010000069.1, on the reverse strand, counting down.
ACGGAGCCGGCACCATCGTCGGCTCCGCCTTCCTCACCCCGAACTACGGCGGCCCGGCAGCACGCATCGCCAACGCCGGCTTCATGGTCGACCCCGACTGCGCCGGCCGCGGCATCGGCCGCTCCCTCGCCGAGCACGTTCTCGCCGAGGCCAAGGCGCACGGCTACCTCGGCATGGTGTTCAACGCCGTCGTGGAGACCAACCCAGCCGTCGGCCTGTGGACCTCGCTCGGCTTCAGCATCCTGGGCACCGTGCCGGACGCGTACGAGCACCCCCGGCACGGACGAGTGGGGCTGCACATCATGTACCGGGCGCTCTAGGGGGTGTTGTGAAAGTCCCGCACAGCACCCACGGCGCCCGGCACGCACCCTCGCCGCACCGGCCGAAGGCCCAAGTACGTCCAGTACGAGGGCCTTCGTCCGGCACGCCGAGGGCACGCACCGAACACCGCGGGCACCGCACAGGACTTTCAAAACACCCCCTAGACCCGGCCCTCAGTCCAGCGGCGCCGTCCGCTGCCACGGGTGCAGCTTCTCCAACTGCTCCGCCACCTCCAGCAGCGCCGCCTCCGACCCCGGACGCGCCACCAGCTGTACGGCGCAGGGGGCGCCCGAGGGCAGCGTGCCGAACGGCACCGACATCGCGGGCCAGCCGGTCAGGTTCCACGGCGGTGTCATCGGCGAGTAGTTCGAGTTGGCGAGCACATTGCGCAGCCAGCCCCGCTCGTGCCACGGCCCGGCCTTGGGCGAGCGCCGGGCCAGGGCCGGAGTGAGCAGCACATCGTGCTCGGCGAAGAACGGCTCCAGCCGCCGGCGAAGCTGCTCCCGGCTCTCGCCCGCCCGCACCTTGGCCACGAAGCGGCGCCCGACGGCCGCGTGCACCCGGGTGCGCCGGGTCAGCTTCCGCGGGTCGAGGCCCTGGGCGTCCACCGACGTGCCCGCCGTCCAGGTCGTGAGCGACGTGACGCTCAGCGACAGCGGAAACGGCGGATCGGCGCGCCGTACCTGGTTGCCCGCGCCGGCGAGCAGCCCCGCAGCCTCCTTGACGGCAGTCGTATACGGCTTGGTCACGGCGATACCGGCGAGCGGGCTGCGCAGCGAGACGGCGACCTTGCGCGCGGTCGTCCCCTCGCCGCGGACGACCTCGGTGTCCGCGAGGACGGCGAACATCAGCCGCGCGTCCTCGACGGTCGTGGCGAGGGGGCCGTTCTCGGACATGCCGAACCAGTCGCCGTCGCTGATGCCCGCGGGCACGACCCCGAGGCCGGGCTTGAGGGTGACCAGGCCGCAGTTGGCCGCCGGAATGCGCAGCGAGCCCATCCCGTCGTTGCCGAGCGCGATGGGCACCATCCCGGCGGCGACCGCGGCCGCGCTGCCGCCCGAGGAGCCGCCCGCCGTGCGTGTGGTGTCCCACGGGTTGCGGGAGGTGCCGTGCACGCCCTCCGTGGTGCCGAAGACGCACAGCTCGGGCACGTTCGTCAGGCCCACCACCACCGCGCCCGCCGCGCGCAGCCGGGCCACGGTCACATGGTCGGCGTCGGCGGGCGTGTCCGCGGTCGCGGCGGAGCCCACACGGTTCGACTCGCCGCGCACCGCCAGGTTGTCCTTGATGGCCACCGGCACACCCGCGAGGGGGAGTTCGGCCAGGTCGGCCCGCGCGGCCACCGCGTCCGCCTCGGCGAGCGCCGCGTCCGCGCGCACCACCCGGAAGGCACCGACGCGCCCGTCGAGCAGCTCGATCCGCGCAAGGTGCTCGGCCACCACCTCGCGCGGCGTCACCTTCTTCTCGCGTACGGCCGCGGCGATCTCGGCGGCGGTCCGACCGGCCCAGCTGGTCACGGGCGCTCCTCGTGGGTGACGTCGTACTGAGTGGATTACTGGTGAGTACGAGGAGCACTGTGCCCGGACAGGGGGCCTCGCGTCGAGAGGCACCGCGTTCCGGATGTCCCGCGCGCGGGGAGTCGCGCCTCAGGGATGCCGGCCCCTCACCGCCCCGAGTGGCTGTGTGCCTGGCGGCCGTGGAGCGGCAGGTCCCCTCGACGCAGTGGCTCTTCCGGTGGGACTGACCCGGCGCTGCTCTGCGGGAGGGACGGATGAGCCCCGATCGTCGCTCGCGGTCCCGGGCCGCGCAGGCCTCGCGCTACTCCCCGGCGACCGGCCGGTACGTGCACACCTGCGCGCCCGTCTTGGCGGTGACCGTGGAGACGAGTTCGAACGTGCGCTTCACGCCGTTGTCGGGGAAGATCGTCTTTCCGCCGCCGAGGATCACCGGCATGACGATGAGCTGGAGTTCGTCGACCAGGCCCTCGGCCAGGAGTGTGCGTACGAGGGTGGGGCTGCCCATCATCGCCAGGCTGCCGCCGTCGCTCTCGCGCAGCTCGCGAATGCGGGCCACGGCCTCGTCGCCGGGGATGCGGGTGGTGTTGTTCCACGTCAGGTCGTCGTCGGTGAGGGTGTTTGTCACGACGTACTTCTTGAGGCTGTTCATCTGGTCGGCGAACGGGTCGCCCGCCCGCTCCGGCCAGGCGCCCGCCATGGTCTGCCAGGTCCGGCGCCCGAAGAGCAGGGCCTCGGCCTGCGAGAGCCCCTCGGCGAAGGCGCCGCCGAGCACCTCGGGATCGAAGAAGGGGTGCGTCCAGCCGCCATGGGCGAAGCCGCCGTCGGTGTCCTCCTCGGGACCGCCGGGCGCCTGCACTACGCCGTCGAGGCTGATGAACTCGGTGACTACGATGCGCATGGAAGGGGCTCCTCGTTCGGGTGTCGGGTGCTTGCGGTCATGGAGACTGTGGCACCGCGGGAAAGTCATCGGCGGGAGAACACGAGGATTTGCCGGGCAACGCGGGCTCAGTTCCCGCAGGGTCCCGTGCTGTCCCGCTCGATCAGCCGCGGCACCGGTACCTGCACCGTCCGCGCCGGTCCGCCGTCCAGCAGCGCGGTCAGCTCCTGCGCCGCCGTCCGTCCGAACTCCGCAGTGTCACGGGAGAGCGCGGACAGCCACGGCTTGACCATGCGGCAGAGCGCCGAGTCCTCCCAGGACACCACCGACACGTCACCCGGCACGCGGAATCCGAGCTCGGTCGCGGCGGCGACCCCGGCGACCGCCATCACGTCGTTGTCGTAGACCAGCGCGGTCGGCGGCAGACCGCTCTCCAGGACGCGCCGGGTGACGGCGGCGCCCTGCGCGTCCGAGTAGTCCGTGGGCACCGAGCGCACCTCGGCGAGCCCGCGCCGCTCGGCCTCCGCGCGCAGCGTGCGGATACGGCGCTCGGTGTGCGCGAGCCCCGGCAGACCCGCGATGTGCACGATCCGGCGATGGCCGAGCGCGTACAGCCGGTCCACCACCGACGCCATCGCACCCGCATCGTCCGCCCACACGGTCGACAGCCCCGGATGCCGCGCGTCCGGCACGCCGCCGATGACAGCGGCGGGCAGCCCCAGTTCGTCCAGCAGGCCGGGGCGCGGATCGTCGGTGCGCGGGTCGACCACCAGTACCCCGTCCACCCGGTGCTCGGCCCACCAGCGCCGGTAGACCGCGCACTCGGCGTCCACGTCCTCCACCACCTGGAAGAGCAGCCCGAGGTGACGCTCCGCCAGCACCTCCTGGATGCCGGAGATCAGCTGGAGGAAGAACGAGTCCACGCCCAGCGAGTCGGCGGGGCGCGCCAGCACCAGGCCGACCGTGGCCGCGCCCTCGCCCGACAGGGCCCGCGCCGCCGTGCTCGGCCGCCAGCCCAGCTGTTCGGCGACCCGGCGGACCCGGGCACGGGTGAGGTCCGAGACCCCCGGCCGGTCGTTGAGCGCGAAGGAGACCGCGCTCTCGGAGACCCCGGCGCGCTGCGCGATGTCCTTCATCGTCGGCCGGCGCGCGGGAGACCGCTTGGCTGGCAACCTTGCTCTCCATTCCGTGGAACCTGTGCACTAATGCGCTTGAGTGCTCGCATCCTAAAGCGCATTAGTTATCAGCCACAAGTGCTTGCAGGAGGGCTTTTGGCCTGCGGATTTGCTGCACTAAAGAATTTAGCTGCGACGAATCCATTGACTTCGAAAGGCGCGAGCCTGCAAGGTCTGCGACGGCACCCGTTCATCACCCTGCAGAGGAGTCCCATCCGTGCGTATCTCCCGCAGAGCTCTCGCCGCTGCCGCCGTCGCCGTCGTCCTGCCGCTGAGTGCCTGCGGCTCAGGTGACGACGGCGGCGGCTCGACCGACGCCTCCGGCAAGGTCGAGGGCGACATCACCTTCCAGACCTGGAACCTGAGAGCCAACTTCAAGCCGTACTTCGAGGGCGTGATCGCCGACTTCGAGAAGAAGTACCCCGGTGCGCACGTGAAGTGGGTCGACCAGCCCGCCGAGGGCTACGCCGACAAGATCAGCGCGGACGCGGCCGGCGGCACCCTGCCCGACGTCGTGAACGTCTCCCCGGACCTGGTCGCCCCGCTCGCCAAGGCCGGACTCGCCCTCGACCTCGACAAGTCCGCCGCCAAGTACAAGAAGGAGTACCTGGACGGCGCCTGGGCGAGCCACGAGATACCGGGCATGACCGGGACGTACGCGTTCCCCTGGTACCTGAACACCGGCCCGCTCTTCTACAACAAGTCCCTCTTCAAGGAGGCCGGACTCGACGCCTCCAAGCCGCCGACGACGTACGACGAACTCTTCGCCGACGCCCTGCAGCTGGCCAGGAAGAGCAACGGCAAGGTCGCCACCCTCGCGAACGTGCCCACCATCGAGGACTTCGGCCGCTACGGCGTCGAGCTGATGAACAAGGCGGGCACCGGCTTCGCCTTCAACGACGCCAAGGGAGTCGAACTCCTCACCAAGTACAAGGAGTTGTACGACGCGAAGGCGCTCGACCCGCAGGCGCTGACCGCGACGCCCGAGTCGTCCGGGAAGAAGTTCCTCACCGAGGCCGTCGCCATGAATCCCGGCAGCGCCCTGGACCTGGGCAACTTCAAGAAGCAGGCGCCCAACCTGTACAAGAACATCGGCATCACGGACCAGATCACCAGCACCGGCAAGGTGAACATGTACGTGATGGGCGTGATGGTCAACGCGCGCACCAAGCACACCCCGGCCGCGGTCGCCTTCGCGCACTACGTCACCGACGCGCAGAACCAGATGTCGTTCGCCAAGAAGGTCGCGATCTTCCCGAGCACCGCCGGATCGCTGGACGACCCGTACTTCACCAAGGAGGACGGCACCGACGAGACACGGGTGCGGATCGCCGCCGCCAAGTCCCTGAAGAATGCGGTCAATTACACGCCGGTGCTCTTCAGCGAACAGATGAAGACCGCGCTGCGCAACGAGGTCGCCAAGGCGCTCCAGGGCAAGAAGAGCCCCAAGGAAGCTCTTGACAACGCTGTCAAGGCCTGTGACCGGCTCCTCCAGCAGCAGGGATGAACCGTCATGGCGAGTCCCACCGTCGCCCGTACGGCACCTGCTCCGCAGGCGCCCGCCCCGCCGGAGAAAGCGTCACGAGTGCGGCGCCATCTGCCCACCAGCCCCTGGCTGTTCGCCGCCCCCGGACTGCTGGTCACCGGCGCGTTCATCCTGTACCCGTTCGTCTCCACCCTGATCAACTCCTTCACCGACCGCCGGACCCTGATCCCCGGCGAGTTCGTGGGACTGGCCAACTTCCGCGAGCTCCTGCACGACGAGATGTTCTGGACCGCACTGCGCAACAGCACGCTCTACGTCCTCGGGGTCGTCCCCGCGCTCGTGCTGCTCCCGCTGCTGCTCGCCCTGCTCGTGCAGAAGAACATCCCCGGCATCACGTTCTTCCGCTCCGCCTTCTACACCCCGGTGGTCGCCTCCATCGTCGTGGTCGGTCTGATCTGGGTGTGGCTGCTGGACGAACGCGGCCTGGTGAATGCGGTGTTGGAGGCGGTCGGGATCGGCAGAGTCGGCTTCCTCAGCGACCAGTGGCTGCTTCTGCTGAGCGCGATGGCCGTCACGGTCTGGAAGGGCCTCGGCTACTACATGATCATTTATCTGGCCGCGCTCGCGAACGTGCCGCGCGAGCTGCACGAGGCCGCGTCGGTCGACGGCGCGGGCGCGGTGCGCCGCTTCCTCACGGTCACCGTGCCCGCCGTCCGCTCGACGATGGTGCTGGTCGGCGCGCTCTCCTCGGTCGCCGCCTTCAAGGTGTTCTCCGAGGTCTACCTGATGGCCGGGCCCGACGGCGGCCCGGCCGGCGAGGACACCACCCTCGTCATGCTCGTCCAGCGCACCGGCACCGGCCTGACCGGCCGCGTCGGCTACGCCTCCGCCCTCTCCGTCGTCGTCTTCCTGGTGACCGTGGCGCTGATGCTGCTCGTGCTGCGCGCCGACCGGAAGGAGGAGAAGTGAGCGTCCTGGACAAGACACGCCCCGTCGAGCGCCCGGCCCCGGCGCGAAAGCCCCGCCGCCGGATCACCGACGAGCACGGCCGCCGTATCCGCGTCTGGGAACTCGCCCTGCGCTACCTGCTGTTGCTCGCCGTGCTCGCGCTGACCGTCGGCCCGTTCCTGTGGCAGCTGTCCACCTCGCTCAAGGGCCCGACCGAGGACATCTTCAGCTCGCCCCCGAAGTTCCTGCCCGGCGAGCCGACCCTGCACAACTACGAGCGGGTCGCCGACACCATCCCCGTGTGGGACTACGCCCTCAACTCGCTGAAGGTCGCCGTCGGCAACGTCGTCACCAACTGCGTGGGCGCCGCGCTCGCCGGTTACGCCCTGGCCCGGCTGCGCTACCGCGGCCGCAAGGTGGCCACGCTCGTCTTCATCCTCGCGATGCTGGTCCCCGCGGAGAGCATCATCATCGCCCAGTTCACGACGATGCGTGAACTGGGCCTGAACAACACGCTCATCGGCGTGGTGCTGCCCGGCTGTGTGAGCGCGATGAACGTACTGCTGATGCGCAACGCGTTCCTCAACCTTCCCTACGAGATCGAGGAGGCGGCCTTCGTCGACGGCGCGAACGCCTGGCAGCGGTTCCTCAGGATCGCCCTGCCGTCGGTGAAGGGCACCCTCGCCGTCGTCGCGATCTTCGCGTTCATGGGTGCCTGGGACGACTTCCTGTGGCCGCTCATCGTGCTCAGCGATCCGTCGAAGTTCACCCTCACCATCGGCCTCAACTATCTGCACGGGACCTTCGCCAACGACGAACGGCTCGTCGCCGCGGGCACGATCATCGCCGTGGCACCGCTGATCGCCCTCTTCGCCTGCCTTCAGAGGTTCTTCTTCCGCGGCGTGGGCGAGGGCGCCGTCAAGGGCTGAGCCCCCGCACCCCACCGCTCCGCCTCCGCACCCCCGCTGCTCCAAGGAATCCGCATGACATCTGCCGTGCGCTTCGGCGTCAACTACACCCCCAGCGAAGGGTGGTTCCACCACTGGCTCGACTTCGACCTCGACGCCGTCCGCGCCGACCTCGACTCCATCGCGCGGCTCGGCCTGGACCACATCCGGGTCTTCCCCCTGTGGCCCTACTTCCAGCCCAACCGCACCCTGATCCGCCCCCGCGCGGTGGAGCAGCTCGTCGCGCTCGCCGACGCGGCGGCCGAGCGCGGGCTCGACGTCAACGTGGACGGACTGCAAGGGCACTTGTCGAGCTTCGACTTCCTTCCCGCGTGGACGCGCACCTGGCACCGGCGCAACCTGTTCACCGACCCGGACGTGGTCGAGGCGGAGGCGGCCTACCTGCGCACGCTCGCCGCCGCGCTGGCCGACCGGCCGAACTTCATCGGCATGACGCTCGGCAACGAGGTCAACCAGTTCGCGGCAGGGCCCCACCCCGACCCCGACCGCATCACGCCCGCACAGGCGGAAGCATGGCTGCGACGGCTGCTCGGCGCGTGCGAGGAGGGCGCCCCCGGCAAGCTGCACCTGCACGCCTCCTACGACGCCGCCTGGTACCAGGACGACCAGCCCTTCACGCCCGCCCACTCGGCCCACCTCGGCGCCCTCACCGCGGTGCACTCCTGGGTGTTCAACGGCACCGCCCAGCGCCACGGCCGCACCGGCACGGCCACCGAGCACCACGCCGCGTACCTCGTCGAACTCGCCAAGGCCTGGGCGCACGACCCGCACCGCCCGGTCTGGCTCCAGGAGGTCGGCGCGCCCGCCCCGCTGATCCCGGCCGAGCACGCCGCCGCCTTCACCGAGGCGACCGTCGCGAACGTCCTCGACTGCCCGGACCTGTGGGGCATCACCTGGTGGTGCTCCCACGACGTCAGCCGCGACCTCGCCGACTTCCCCGAACTCGAATACGGACTCGGCCTGTTGACCAACGACCGGCAAAACAAGCCGGCCGCCGAGACCCTCGCCCGCATCGTCGGGGAACGGCGACCGGATGCGCCCGAGCCCCGCACCACGGCCCTCGCCGTCGACATCGCACAGGGCCGTTCCGTCTGCGCCCCCGGCGGCCCCGTCTTCGAGGCCTTCGCCCGGCTCACCGCCGACGGCGCCCGCCCCACCACCGTTCTCGCGGACCGCGCCGACGACAAGGAACACCTCGCGGCCCGCGGCATCACCGAAGTCGTCACCCCCGAACAGGTCACCGAGTAGCCCGTCCCACAACGAAACGGAGCACGCAGTGAACCTCAGCAGACGCACCGTCCTGCTCGCCGCGGCCTCGGCAGCGCTCACCCCCGCGCTGCCCGCCGCCGCGACCGCGGCCACCCGAGACCTCCAGCCGTACGCCTCCTACTGGTATCCCGACTCCCTGCCCTCCGGCTCCCCGGGCACCGGCATCACCTGGCGCAGCCTGAAGGCATGGCGCGCCGACACGGACGCCGACCTGGCCTTCAACGCCGCGTCCGTGCCGCTCGCCACCCGCTTCACCCCGACACCGGCCAACACCACGGCCCGCACCGGGCAGGCCCGCGTCCAGTCCCTGGTCTCCTTCGGCCCCACGTCGAGCAACCCCGCACAGGGCGCAGCCACCGCCGACTACTACGCCCTCACCCACTGGGCGTACGTCGACGAGCTCGTCTTCTGGGGCGGATCGTCGGGCGAGGGCATCGTCCTCGCGCCCAACGCGCCGATCGTGGACGCCGCCCACCGCCACGGGGTGCCCGTCCTCGGCAACATCTTCCTGCCGCCCGTCGCTTACGGCGGGCAGCTCCAGTGGACCCGCGACCTGGTCCAGAAGGACTCCGCCGGGCACTACCCGCTCGCCGCGCAACTGGTCGCGGTCGCCGCCGCTTACGGCTTCGACGGCTGGTTCGTCAACGCCGAGACCGGCGGCGGCGACTCCGCGCTCGCCACCGACATGCGCGGCTTCCTCAAGGAGCTCAAGGTGCTCGGCGCGGCGCGCGGACAGCGCGTCACCTGGTACGACGCCATGACCGTGAACGGCTCGGTGAGCTGGCAGGGCGCCCTGAACAACCAGAACAAGACGTTCTTCCAGGCCGCCGACTCGATGTTCCTCGACTTCCGCTGGTCGAAGAGTTCGCTGGTCTCCTCGGGCAACGTGGCCGGCCAACTCGGACGCAGCCGCTACGAGTTGTGGGCGGGCGTCGACGTCGAATCCAACGGAACGAACTCCTCGGTGAACTGGGACGCGATCGTGCCGACCACCTCGGCGCACCTCACGTCCATCGGCTTCTACCGGCCGGAATGGACGCGCAACCACCTGCCCGCGAACCGCACACCCGGCGACTTCCACGCGGCCGACGACCTGTTCTGGACGGGTGCCTCCCTCGACCCGTCGAAGCCGGACACCACGGCGAACTGGCGGGCCCCCGCGGTATCGGTCGCCGACCGCTCCACCGTCACCTCCGCCCCCTTCGCGACGGTCTTCAACACCGGCCACGGCCTGAAGTGGTACGAGGCCGGAAAGGCCACCTCGGACACCGCCTGGAACCATCTCGGGCTCCAGGACCGGCTGCCCTCGCGCCGCTGGATCGTGCGCACCAGCGGTCAACGCCCTTCTGTTGCCTTCGACTTCGCGGATGCCTGGCGCGGCGGCAGCAGCCTGCTGGTCGCCGGCTCCCTGAACGCGCCGACGACGCTGGAGCTGTACACGACACGGCTGCCCGTCGCTTCCGAAACGGTCGTGGAACTGACCCATCGGGTCGACGCGGGCAGCGTGCGTGTCGAACTGGCGGTCGCCACCGCCGATCCGAGCGCGCCGGGGCAAGCGCCCTCGTACACCTACTTCCCCCTCGCCACCGGCACGGGCTGGCAGACCACGACCGTTGCGCTGACCGGCCTGTCCGGCACGGTGCGCACGCTCGCGGTACGGCTGACCGGCAGCGGTGGCCAGGTGCGCTGGCGGCTCGGCGGCCTCGCGGTCCGGGGCGCCACGGTCACCCCGGCCGCCCCCACCGACCTGCGCGTCACCGACGCCGACGGCGGCAACCTGCGCTTCGCGTGGCGGGCCGCCCCCGATGCCGTACGCCACTACGAGCTGCACCGCGTCCTGCCCGACGGCACCCGCCGCTTCCTCGGCGGCACCTGCCAGCGGGCCTTCTACGTCGCCGGTCTCGCCCCCGAGCAGGGGGAGAGCTCCGCAGGGTTCGAACTGCGCGCGGTCGGGGAGCTGTTCACCGTGTCGACGGCCGCCACGACCACCCGTACCTGGTAGCGAAAAAGCACCCTCACCCCACGGAGCACTCCATGCATGACGACCGCACCCTGGTCGAAGCCCGCCTCCGGCGCGTCCTCGACGAGCGCATCCGCCCTGCCGTGTACCCCGAGTCCGTGCCGCTGGACGTCGCCGTGTGGCACGCCCCCGGCGAGCCGGTACCGGTCGCGGAGGGGCTCGCCGCCGCACCCGAGCCGATCGCGGTCGGCGCGCGCTGGGGTGCTCCGTGGGGCACCAGCTGGTTCCGCGTCACCGGAACCGTCCCCGAGGCCTGGGCCGGAAAGACCATCGAGGCACTGCTGGACCTCGGCTTCGACGAGAACATGCCCGGCTTCCAGTGCGAGGGCCTCGTCTACCGGCCCGACGGGACTCCGGTGAAGGGCCTCAACCCGCGCAACCAGTGGGTGCGCATCGGCTCTCCCGTCGAGGGCGGCGAGGAGGTCCGACTGCACATCGAAGCCGCCTCCAACCCCGTCATCCTCGACTACCACCCCTTCCTGCCCACGCAGTTGGGCGACAAGGAGACGGCAGGCAGCGAGCCGCAGTACACCCTCGCCCGGATGGACCTCGCGGTGTTCGACGAGACCGTGTGGCAGCTCGTCATCGATCTGGAAGTGCTCGGCGAGCTGATGGCCGAGCTGCCGGTCGACGGCGCGCGGCGCTGGGACATCCTGCGCGCCGTGGAGCGTGCCCTCGACGCGGTCGACCTGCAGGACGTGGGCGGCACGGCCGCCGGCGCGCGTACACACCTCGCGGGCGTGCTCGCCGAGCCCGCCGTCCCCTCCGCGCACCGCATCAGCGCCGTCGGGCACGCGCACATCGACTCGGCCTGGCTGTGGCCGCTGCGCGAGACGGTCCGCAAGGTCGCGCGAACCACCTCCAACATGACGGCCCTGCTCGACGACGAGCCCGACTTCGTCTTCGCCATGTCCCAGGCCCAGCAATGGGCGTGGGTCAAGGAGCACCGGCCCGAGGTGTGGGCGCGGGTCAAGAAGGCCGTGGCCGACGGGCGGTTCGTGCCGGCGGGCGGGATGTGGGTCGAGTCCGACACGAACATGCCGGGCTCGGAGGCGATGGCCCGTCAGTTCGTGCACGGCAAGCGGTTCTTCCTCGACGAGTTCGGCATCGAGAACGAGGAGGCGTGGCTGCCCGACACCTTCGGCTTCGCCGCCGGGCTGCCGCAGATCATCAAGGCGGCGGGCTCCAAGTGGCTGCTCACACAGAAGATCTCCTGGTCCCGGACCAACAAGTTCCCGCACCACACCTTCCAGTGGGAGGGCCTCGACGGCACCCGGATCTTCACCCACTTCCCGCCCGTGGACACCTACAACTGCTCCATGAAGGGCAGTGAAATCGCCCACGCGGCACGGAACTTCAAGGACAAGGGAGCGGCCCGGCACTCCCTCGCGCCCACCGGCTGGGGCGACGGAGGCGGCGGCACCACCCGCGAGATGGTCGCCAAGGCGACCCGGCTGCGCGACCTCGAAGGCTCCGCCGCGGTGGTGTGGGAGACACCCGAGAAGTTCTTCGAGAAGGCGCAGGCCGAATACCCCGACCCGCCCGTGTGGGTGGGGGAGTTGTACCTCGAACTCCACCGCGCCACCCTCACCAGCCAGGCCGGCACCAAGCAGGGCAACCGCCGCAGCGAGCACCTGCTGCGCGAGGCGGAGCTCTGGGCGGCGACCGCGGCCGTACGCACCGGATTCCCTTACCCGTACGAGGAGTTGGACCGTATTTGGAAGACGGTGCTGCTCCATCAGTTCCACGACATCCTGCCGGGCTCGTCCATCGCGTGGGTGCACCGGGAGGCCCGCAGGACCTATGCGCGCGTCGCCGAGGAACTGAACGCCGTCATCGACGCGGCGCAGCGGGCCCTGGTGGGGGAGGGCAGCACGGAACTGGTCTTCAACTCCGCACCGCACAGCCGAAGCGGCGTGCCGGCGGGCGGCGCCGGCATCCCCGTCGTCGCGGGAGCCGTATCGCTGATCTCGCCGGCAACGGGCGGCCACGTCCTCGACAACGGGCTGCTGCGGATCGGGATCGACGGGCGCGGCCTCGTCGTCTCCGTCCACGACATCGAGGCCGACCGGGAGACCATCGCCCCCGGAGGTGCCGCGAACCTCCTCCAGCTCCACCCGGACTTCCCGAACATGTGGGACGCCTGGGATGTCGACGAGTTCTACCGGAACACGGGCACCGACCTGATCGACGCCGACGAGGTCGTCCCGGGCGCCGACGGCAGCTCGGTGCGCGTCGTACGGTCCTTCGGCGCTTCCCGCGTCACACAGGTGCTGTCCCTCGCGCCGGGGGAGCGGCGGCTCACCCTCGACACCGAGGTCGACTGGCACGAGACCGAGAAGTTCCTCAAGCTGGCCTTCCCGCTCGACGTGCACGCCGAACGGTACGCGTCCGAAACGCAGTTCGGGCACTTCTACCGCCCCACCCACACCAACACGTCCTGGGAGGCGGCCAAGTTCGAGGCCTGCAACCACCGGTTCGTGCACATCGAGGAGCCGGGCTGGGGCGTCGCGGTCGTCAACGACTCGACGTACGGCCACGATGTCACCCGTGCCGTACGCAGTGACGGTGACGGCGGTACGACCACCACCGTCCGCGTTTCGCTGCTGCGCGCCCCGCGCTTCCCGGACCCCGAGACCGACCAGGGCGTGCACCGCTTCCGGCACGCGCTCGTACCCGGCGCGGGGATCGGGGACGCGGTGCGCGAGGGCTGGCGCACCAACCTGCCGGAGCGCACGGTCACCGGCAAAGCCTCGGCGGTCGCGCCGCTGGTGAGTGTCGAGCAGGACGCGGTCGTCGTCACCGCCGTGAAGCTCGCCGACGACGGCAGCGGCGACGTGGTCGTCCGCTTCCACGAGTCCCGCGGCGGTCGCACCCGGGCCACCCTGACCGCGGGCTTCGAGTTAGCCGCCGTCACGGTGACGGACCTGCTGGAACGCCCCCTTGCCGACGCCGTGGCGCCGGAGCGCGACGGCGACCGGCTGACGCTGCGACTGAGGCCGTTCGAGCTGGTGACGCTGCGGCTGGCACGGGTGTGAGCGGGCTGCGGTGACAAGGCGGCGCCGTGACGACGGATGGTCGTCAC
>NZ_JBMNDS010000069.1:0-15813 GCF_052543295.1 Streptomyces sp. SAS_270 | reverse complement strand
TACCCCCCCCCCCCCCCCCCCCCCCCCCCCCCCCCCCCCCCCCCCCCCCCCCCCCCCCCCCCCCCGCGGCGTTCCCGTTCGCACCGGGACGCGGCGCGCGCCTACCGGCTCCGGGCCACCGGCCGGTCCAGCCGCGTCGGCGGCATGAACTCCCGCAGATACGTCCGCTGCCAGCACGCGCCCGTCTCCCGCAGCTCGCGCCAGGTCGTGTAGCGGTAGCGGTAGAGGCGGGCGCGGACGTACCGGGGCGGCGCGTCCTTCGGGAACGGCGAACTGCGCAGCAGGCGCAGCGTGTCGCGGTCGTTCTCCAGGAGCCGTTCCATCAGGCCCGTGAACCACGCCCCGGCGTAGGAGGGGGAAAGCCCCACGAACCACAGCATCCAGTCGAGCCGCAGATGGTACGGCGCGAACTGCCGCGGCCAGTGCCGCACATCGCCCGGTTTGCCCTTGAACTCGTACTCCCGCCAGTCCGAGTCCTCACGCGGGACCTCGTCCGCCGTGCCCTCGATGACCACCTCGTGACGCAGCCGGCTGACGCTGCCGAACGCGCCGTAGGTGTTGACCAGATGGAGCGGGTCGAAGGAGCGGTTCATGACCTGCCGAGAGGAGACCAGGTTGCGCGCGGGCCGGTAGCTGAGTGCGACCAGCCCCGTGGCCACGGCGAGCACCACGACCTCGTACCAGAGCGGAGTCCCCGGGACGTCCGGGGCAGTGGTGGGGAACTCGATCGCGGAGAGGGCGATCACGATCGTGATCCAGTTCAGCCAGGAGAAGTTGCCGGACAGGACCAGCCACAGCTGCGTGAGGACCATCAGTGCCGCGGCGGCCGTCGCGATCGGCTGGGGAGTGAACAGCAGGACGGGCACGACGAGTTGGGTGACATGGTTGGCGGCCACCTCGACCCGGTGCAGCGGCTTCGGCAGATGGTGGAAGAACCAGCTCAGCGGGCCCGGCATCGGCTGGGTCTCGTGGTGATGGTCGAGGCAGGTGAGCTTGCGCCAGCACGCGTCGCCGCGCATCTTGATCAGCCCGGCGCCGAACTCGACACGGAACAACAGCCAGCGCAGCAGGAGCAGGACCACGATGGGCGGCGCGACCTCGTCGTTGCCCAGGAAGACGGCCAGGAAGCCGACCTCCAGAAGCAGGGACTCCCAGCCGAAGGCGTACCAGGTCTGCCCGACGTTCACGATCGACAGATACAGCGCCCACGGGACCAGCCACAGCACCATGCATCCCCAGAGCGGGAGTTGCCGGTCCAGCCCCGCGACGAGCGCCGCCGACACCGCGCAGCCCGACCATGCCCAGACCGCGAAGAACCGGTCGGAGTAGTGCAGTTGGAACACGCTGGGTGCCCGGCGGAACGGAACCCTTGCCACGAAGCGGGGCACCGGCAGCATGCCGCGCTCCCCGATCAGCGCACGGAACTGCAGCGCCGCGCCCAGAAACGCGACGAGATAGACGACGGCCAGAGCGCGCTGGAAGACCAGTCGGCTCAGCCAGTACTCGGGTGCCATGAACCAGCCCACGGCAGCCAGCTCCTCTCCTCTCCATTGTGACGCTAAGTGACCGACTCCGCTTGCGTGACCCAACCGGGTGACGCAGACAATGGTGGACGAACTGCCCGGCATGACGGATGAACCGCCTGGGACGAACGGGAGTACGCGGTGCGCATACCCACCAGAACCCTCCTCGCGGCCTGCACGCTCTCGGTGACGCTCCTTGTCACCGGCTGCGGCGGGGACAGCGACGCAGGCACGCAGGCGGCGGCCGGCGGATCGACCGGCGAACTCTTCCTCCAGCCGGTCGCGGCCCAGGGCCCCGACCCCTTCACCGACTCCACGGCCACCTCCACCGCGACACCGCCTCCCGTCACCCGAACGCCGCAATCGACACCCGGCGGCCATTCCTTGGCCACGACCCAGGAGCCGCGTTCCTTCTCGGGCGCCACCCCTGGTCTCTACGGCGGTACCCAGTCCGTCGGCAGTTGTGACGTCGAACGGCAGATCCGCTTCCTCACCGCCGACCGGGCCAAGGCGCACGCTTTCGCGGAGGCCTCCGGGATCTCCCCGGCCGCCGTCCCGGGCTTTCTGCGCGGTCTGACCTCGGTCGTGCTGCGCGCCGACACCCGGGTCACCAACCATGGCTTCCGCGACGGACGGGCGACGAGCTTCCAGTCCGTGCTGCAGACGGGCACCGCCGTCCTCGTCGACAACCGGGGCGCGCCGCGCGTCCGCTGCGCCTGCGGAAACCCGCTGAAGGTGCCCGGCGCACTCCGGGGAAACCCCGGCACCCAGGGCCACCCCTGGTCCGGTTACCGCCCCGCCCAGGTCATCGTGGTGATCCCGGCGCCCAAGGTGATCGTCAACATCACGATCATCAACATCGTCGACCACACCTGGATCGAACGGCAGATCGGCGACGACGGTCACCGTGATGTCGTCGTCCCGCAGCCGGACCTCCCCACCGAGAGCCCGAGCCCCGACGACTCGTCCTCCAGCGGCACCTCCCACGACACCACCGGCGTCCCGCCCGGCCGGGAGAGCACGGCGCCGCAGGATTCGCCGTCCGACTGCGTGACAGCGACCGCGACGGTCACCCGCACGCCCGACGCCACCGGCATCACGCCGGGCACTGGTTCCCCGACGCCCGGTTCCCCGACCCCGCAGGCGTCGGACGAGCCCACCGACTGCCCCACCGTCACCGCCACGGTCACGGCCCCGCCGACGACACCACCCGACGGCTCCCTGACGCCCTCGGCCGCGAGCACCGCTCCGGACGCCGACACGACCGGCCCGGATGGGTCGACCGACATGCCGCCGAACTCCGCGAGCCAGGACATCGGACCGGACACCGTCCCCGACAGCCCCGACCTGCGCGACGGCGGCGGCCTGATCCCCGACGAGCCGGCCGCTACGGACAGCATCTTCGACACCCCGACCGACGTCTTCGGCAGTTGAGCGCCCGCTCGACCGGCGCGCCCGTCACCGGGCTCCGCAGAAGTCGAATAATCGGGCAAATCCTGGCAAGGTGGCCCCATGGTTGATCGGGGAGCGAGCGCCCTGTCACTCCCGGACGACTGGCCCGCCCACCCGGATCCGATCCTGGCGCTCAACCGCATGGGCAGCTTCGACTGGGACCTGGACGCCGGTGTGATGCAGATGGACGCCCAGGCCCACGAGGTCTTCGACGTGCGCCCCGACGAATACGACGGCCGCCCCGAGACCCTGGCCATGCGCGTTCCCCCGGGCGAGGCAGTCCGCCTCGACGGCATGGTCTCCCAGGCACTCAAGGACGGCAGCGAGAACTACGGCGCCTACTTCCGCATCCGCTGCCGGGACGGCTCCGCTCGCTGGACGCACACCCAGGGCTACATCCGCCGCGACGAGACAGGGCGGCCGCGCCGGATCATCGGGATCGTCCGGGACGCCACCCAGGAACTCGGCGAGAGCGAGGCGCGCCGCGAGCGGGCCGCCCAGGACGCGGTACGGCGCCAGCAGACCAACGTCGTCCAGATCACCACCGCGGCCCTCGCCCATGCCCGAACCGTCCAGGACGTCATCGACGTCCTGGAGGACACCGAGGGACTCACCCACCTGGGCGCGACAAGCCTGGTCATGGGCCTGCTGGAGGCCGGACGCATCCGCATGGTCGCCGCGGGCCCCGCGGACAGCTATGTGCCGGGCACCCGCGTCACCCGCCTCGAAGCGCGCTTCCCGATGAACGAGGTCGTACGCACGCTCGCCCCGCACTTCATCGAGTCGCCGGAGGAGTTCGCCGAGTCCTACCCCGACCTCTGGCCGCACATCACCGACCTGGACATCACCTCGGCCGCGTACATGCCGCTCATCGCCCAGGCCAGGCCCATCGGCGCGATCGGCCTTCTCTACAACGACCGGCGCGGCTTCTCCTCGGAGGAACGCAACATCCTCGTCGCGCTCGGCAGCAGCATCGCCCAGAGCCTCCAGCGCGCCATGTTCTACGAGCAGGAGAAGGACCTCGCCCAGAGCCTCCAGCAGGCCATGCTGCCCCGCACCATCCCCAGCGTGCCCGGCGCCGACGTCGCCGTCCGCTACCGCGCCGGCAGCGCGGGCGGCTCCCTCGGCCGGGACATCGGCGGCGACTGGTACGACCTGATCCCGCTCCCCGGCGGCCGCGTCGGCGCCGTCATCGGCGACGTCCAGGGGCACGACACCCATGCCGCTGCCGTCATGGGCCAGCTCCGCATCGTGCTGCGCGCCTACGCCGCCGAGGGGCACACCCCGGCCACGGTGGTGGCCCGCGCCTCCGTCTTCCTGCATGAACTCGACACCGAGCGCTTCGCGACCTGCCTGTACGTGGAGGCCGACCTGACCACCGGTGTGGTGCAACTCGTCCGGGCCGGCCACATCGACCCGCTCGTACGGCTCGCCGACCGGACCTGCCGCCGCATCCCCGTGGAAGGCGGGCTGCCGCTCGGCCTGTCCGCCGAGTTCGGCCGGCTCGAATACCCCGTCACCAGCCTCGAACTGGACCCCGGCGAGACCCTGCTGCTGTGCACCGACGGCCTGGTGGAACAGCCCGGCGCCGACCTCGACGACGGCATGCGCACCCTGGTGGAACTCATCGCCAACGGCCCGGACGACGTGCGCGACCTCGCCGACCGGCTCATCGACGCGGCCGAGGAGCGCAGCGGCGACGACGACGTCGCACTGCTGCTCCTGCGTCGCGGCGGCGGCGCTGCCGAGCAGGCCGGCGGCCGGCTCCAGCAGCACGTCGCCCCCGGCGACCCCGAGGCTCTCACCGAGGCCCGGCACATGATCCGCGCCGCTGTCCGCGCCTGGGGCGCCGGCGACCGGGCCGACGAGATCGAACTCGCCGCCGACGAACTGATCACCAACGCCCTCATGCACACCGAGGGCTCCGCGATCGTCACCCTGCGCATGCTCGCCGGCCCCGAACGCAGACTGCGCGTCGAGGTCGAGGACTCCTCCAGCGCCCTGCCGCGCCGCCGCGAGGCAGGGGAGTCCGGGGTCTCCGGGCGCGGACTGATGCTCGTCGACCTGCTCGCCGACGTCTGGGGCGTGGAGGCACGCGGCAGCGGCAAGTGCGTGTGGTGCGAGTTCGGCGTCCCGGCACACGACTGACACCTGCTCCGCGTGGCGCTGTCGGTGCCGGATGGCACCCTGGACGTATGCCGGAACTACCCGAGGTCGAAGCGCTCAGGGACTTCCTGGCCGAGCATCTCGTCGGCCACGAGGTCGTGCGCGTGCTGCCCGTCGCGATCAGCGTCCTGAAGACGTACGACCCACCTGTCTCCGCCCTTGAGGGCCGCAAGGTCACCGTCGTGCGCCGGCACGGCAAGTTCCTCGACATCGAGGCGGACGGCCTGCACTTCGTGACCCACCTGGCCCGTGCGGGCTGGCTCCACTGGAAGGACCGCCTGCCCGACGGCCCGCCCCGCCCCGGCAAGGGCCCGCTCGCCCTGCGCGTCGCGCTGGAGACCGGCGAGGGCTTCGACCTCACCGAGGCCGGCACACAGAAACGGCTCGCGGTGTACGTCGTCCGGGACCCGGGCGAGATCCCGGGCGTGGCGCGCCTGGGCCCCGACCCGCTCGCCGCCGACTTCGACGAGGCACGCTTCGCACAGCTCCTGGAAGGCGAGCGCCGACAGCTGAAGGGCGCGCTGCGCGACCAGAGCCTGATCGCGGGAGTGGGCAACGCCTACAGCGACGAGATCCTGCACGCCGCGAAGATGTCGCCGTTCAAGCTCGCCGCCGCACTCACCCCCGAGGAGACCCACCGCCTGTACGAGGCGCTGCGCTCCACACTCGCCGAGGCCGTGGAACGCTCGCACGGGCTGGCCGCCGGCCGCCTGAAGGCGGAGAAGAAGAGCGGCCTGCGCGTGCACGGACGCGCGGGCGAGCCCTGCCCGGTCTGCGGCGACACCATCCACGAGGTCTCCTTCAGCGACTCCGCACTCCAGTACTGCCCGACGTGCCAGACCGGCGGCAAGCCGCTCGCGGACCGCAGAATGTCCAAACTGCTCAAGTAGCCGCCGATCAGGGCGATTTGACGATCCCGGGCCTTTCGTCGACCACGGTCCGTCGCGTCTGTGACGCACGGGAGCCTGGCTCGTGATGGTGCGGCCGTGCTGTGTGATGATGCGTGGAACGGTGACCGGCCCTGGGGAGGGACCGGTGGGAGAAGGGTCGGGAACGCGTCGTGGGCAAGGGTGGGGCGTCCATACCGGACGAGGAGTGGGAGCGCTTCCAGCGGGAGGCCGAGGCGGGAATCCAGGGCGCGCCCGAGGAGCCGTCCGCACGGGCCCGGATGGTGGCGCGCCGGCTGCGGGAGGAGCCCGGCCACCCCGTACCGGGGCGCAATCACCAACTCGCCCCGCGGCGACGGGGCAAGGGCTGGTACGTGGTCGGCCTGCTGGCCGCCGCCGCCCTGCTGGTCGTGGCTCTGGATCCGGGCCGGGTGACGGGATGGTTCGGCGGCTCGGACGGTGGGAGCGCGCCGCTCGCCGCGGAGTCGCAACGTCCCGACCAGCCGCCGGCGACCGAGGCGGCAGCCCAACAGCCCACGGTGCAGCAGCCCTTCAGGGGGTCGCCCGCGGCACGGTGGAGCGACGGCACGGAGGGCATCAGCCTCCCTGCGGCCCGGGCGACCGGCTGGATGAGCAGGAAGCAGGTCGAGCAGGCACTCGACCGGAGCCTCGACTTCCTTGCCGCGTCCAGTCTGAACCCCGCCGTGCTGCGCGGTGAGCGGCCGAAGACGGCGATCGCGTTGATCAATCCGCACCAGCAGGATGTCCAGAGCTATCTGAAGAACGCGTTCCGCGCGCCCAGTCGGGAGGACGATCCCCTGCTGTTGTTCAGCCGCTTCGAGAAGGCGAAGGTGCGCCCGGTCGGGGACGTGGTCAGGACACGAGGACGGATCACCTACCGGGAAGGCAAGCGCGGTGCGGTCGAGGTGACCACCGATGTCACGTACGTCTATCCGGTCGTACGTGCCGCGGCGGGAAGCGACGAGGTCGCTCGCACCATCGTGCGCCGCGAGGTCGTGATGAGCTGGGACAACCCCGCGAAGGTGATCACCGAGCCGGGGACCTTCTCCCTCGTCTCCTACAAGTCCGACACCACCAACGGAGGCTGCGACTCCTTCACCGGCTACTTCGTTCCCGAGTTCAGCGCCGAGCGGGCGACCACGGGCTCGGGAGACGGCCGCGAGGTCGACCCCTACGACCGGAGCACCTCGATGGACGCCCGTCTGCGGGATGCCGGCGAAGCAGGGTGCGGGACCGCCACACGGTCGTGAGCGCGATGTACGGCGTCGTCGTCCCGTCCCCCGCGTCGCTGAGCTGACCGCCCAACGCCGGGGGACACCAGGCGCCTTCGGCGAGGACCAGGCCATTGCGTGTGGGGGATCCCGGATCCTCATGCCGCGGATTACCGCGTTGATCCCCCACACCGCAAGCAGCTACTGTCCCGGCAGCGAGAGTGACCCACGAGGAGCCGAGACATGCCCCACATACCCGGTCGTTCGAGCGCGCGTTGACGTCGTAGGCCGTGAGCGGCCTGTCATCGCGTGCTGCCCCTGATGCCGCGGCACAGCGAGCCTTCTCCTGCCCGAACCGCCGGCGCACCTGTCGTGTGCCGGATGGCGGGCCTCGTCGTCGGCAGTCCAAGGGGTTCCCGTGCCGTCCGCTTCCTCCGCCGATTCCGACTCCGGCGAACCTGTTCCGTCCGCCCCGTCGAGCCTGTGGCGGGACGCCGATTTCCGCAGGCTCTGGGTGGGCCAGACGGTGTCCCAACTCGGCGAACAGGCCTGCACGGTGGTGCTGCCGCTCTTCGCCGT
Source organism: Streptomyces sp. SAS_270 (assembly GCF_052543295.1). Lineage (NCBI taxonomy): Bacteria > Bacillati > Actinomycetota > Actinomycetes > Kitasatosporales > Streptomycetaceae > Streptomyces > Streptomyces sp. SAS_270. The sequence continues at coordinate 7,974 of NZ_JBMNDS010000069.1, read as the reverse complement.
CCTGACGCTCGACGCGGGCGCCGGCCAACTGGGAGCCCTCCGCGCGGTGGGGCAGGCGCCGCTGCTGCTGCTCTCGCTCTTCGCCGGAGCCTGGGTGGACCGATGGCCGACCCGCACCGTGATGGTGCTGACGGACGTCGGCCGGGCCCTCGCGCTGGGCGCCACCGGCGTGGCCGGTCTTCTGGGCCTGCTCGGCCTGCCCGCACTCCTCGTGGTCGCCTTCGCCGTCGGGGCCCTGTCCGTGTTCTTCGACGTGGCCTACCAGGCGTCTCTGGTACGGCTGGTGGAGCGCGAGCAGTTGGTGCGGGGCAACAGCGCACTCGAAGGCAGCCGGTCAGCCGCCCAGATCGGGGGACCTGCCCTCGGTGGTGCGTCGGTGTCACTCCTGTCGGCGCCGATCGCCGCCGCCTCCAGCGCGATGTTCTTCGCGCTGTCGTTCCTCGCCATCCGACGGATCCGCGGCCGCGAACCGATTCCGGGGCGCTCCCAGCGCCCTGCGCGCACAGGGCGGCGGATCCACGAGGGACTCCGATTGGTCGTCGGCGACCCCTTGCTGAGGACGGTGGGCCTTGCCTCGGCGGCTTTCCAGTTCTCCTTCGCGGCCATGATGACCGTCTATCTGCTCTTCCTGCCGCGGGAGTTGCATCTGTCGGGCACCGCCATCGGGCTCGCGCTCGCGGCGACGGGACCGGGCGCGCTCCTGGGCTCCCTGCTGGCCGCCCGTCTGCCGAGCCGGTTCGGACACGGCCCGGTGCTCGTCTGCGCGGCCGTACTCGGTGACGGAGTTCTGCTGAGCGTCCCCGCGCTGCACGGCTCCTCCGCGGTGACGGTGCTCGCGCTCCTCGCGGTCAACTTCGTGTTCGGGACGTTCGGTCAACTGGTCAACGTCACCGTCATGGCCGTTCGGCAGGCCGTCACTCCGGACGGGATGCAGGGCCGCGCGGCCGCGACGATCACGTTCGCCGGTATGGGGACGACCCCGCTCGGCTCACTCCTCGGCGGATTCCTCGCGGCGGAGTGGGGACTGCGCGGCAGCCTCCTGGTGACGGCCGCCGGAATGATGCTGTCCCCGGTGCTGATGGCGCTGTCCCCGCTCGCCCGCCTGGGACGGGTGCTCCCGGCTTCACGGGACGCCGGGCCCACCGGGTCGAGCCCCTGGATCAGGACGCCTTGACCGTCACCAGGTGCTTGCCCTCCATCGTGCGCACGTCGAAGTGGCTGATGTCGCTGAGCCGCATCGCGGCGCCGCCCTGCATGTGGGCGTCGCGGTCGTGGGGCGGCACCATCCAGCTGGTCACCGTCTGCTCGGTGCCGTCCTTGCCGACGGCCACGAGGATGCAGGCCCGCGGGCCGCCCGCGTCCTTCACCTTGACGTCGATCTGACTGCCCCAGGTCCGGTCCTCGGTCGTGACCTGGGCCCACACACCGGTGGCGGAGTCGGTCGCGGCCTCCGTCGCGGCGACCCGGGCCGGCGGGGAGCCGTGCGACGTCACCATCGCGATCGCGGGACCGCCCGCCGCGAAGACCACGGCGGCGGCCACCGCGTACAGCCACCTCCGGCGCCCGGCCCGGTGACGCGTCGCCACCTCGCCGAGCAACCGCTCCAGAAAGCGGGGGCCGGGGGCGGCGAAGGGGTGCACGGAGCGCGGCGTCGCACGTCGGTACAGCATGAGCTGCCGAGCGGCGGGCCGGAACTCGGTGACATGCGCCGTGCAGCTGGGACACTCCATGAGGTGGTCCTCGAAGCGGAAAGCCTCCGCCTCGTCCAGCACGCCCAGCGCGTATGCGCCGACGTCACGATGCCGTTCCAGGGACCTCATACCGATACCGAATCCTTGTGGCGATGGTGCGGGGTGGGGGTGGTGCTGCTGTTGCCCACCGGTACGGACCAGACCGTCGAATCACTCAAGACCCGTTCGGAATCGCGACAAGGACGTTCGGAGCAGGAAGGCCCGCGGATTGGTCGAAGGGAAGAAAAGTTGACGAAGACCTCGGCGAGGCGGCTGAGCCGGCCGAGGTGTACGAGCCAGAAGAGGCGGACGCGTCAGAACAGGTGAATCGCCAGATGCCCCAGCGGCAGACCCAGCTGCCAGGCGGGCGTCCACACCTTCGGTCCGTCGTCCTCTCCCACGACGGGACCACCGCCGGGCACCGCGTCCAGGTCGGGGGCGAGCAGTTCGGTCTCCTCCAGCCAGCGCCAGGCCGCCGAGGCCAGCTCCAGGTCCGGGGCCGGGCCGTCGGACCGGAGCGCCTCGGCCGCGAGATGGGCCATGCGTTCGCGGACCCAGTCCTGCCACGGCTGGTCGTACGCCGTCAGCGACAGCCACGTCTCCAGCTGCGTGACGACGCGGATGCCGGAGAGTTCACCGCCGCTGTCGGAAAGGAAGATGGTGAGCGCCAGGGCGTCACGCCCGGCGCGGAACTCGAAGGACGTGGGCGGCATCAGGTCGCCCGTCCGCAGCAGCTCGTCGGCGATGTACTCGGCGTACAACCACGCCATGGGGACGGCCAGTTCACCGCCGCCGGTGCCGTCCGTGCTCTCGTGTCCTCTGTGGAGCATCCCTTCCTGCCTTCCTCCGGTGCGTGCGCGTCGCCCGACCCCGGGCCCCCAGTCCGGAACACGGATGAGGACTAGCGGATTACTCAACCATGGTCCGCGGCAGGCGCTTTACGGAGGTTTGACTCAGCCTTCGGTTTCACCGCAGGTCGGCCGCGTATCCCGGAAGAACCCGGCGCAGGGCGCGCAGCGCGTAGTACGCGCGAGACTTCACGGTACCGGGCGGAATCCCGAGCGCTGCGGCGGCCTCCGCCACACTCGCCCCCTGGAAGTACACCTGCACCAGGACTTCACGATGCTCCGGAGTGAGTGTCTTCACAGCCTCGCGCACGTCGAGCGTCGCCGCGGAGCGTTCGGCGTGATCGGCGCAGACCCGCGCACTCTCCAGCACCGCGTCCCCGACCTCCGCCGGGCGCGCCTGGCGGGCCCGGCGCGCGTCGATCGCCAGCCGCCGTCCGACGGTGAGCAGCCACGGGCGTACGGAGTCGAAGGCGTCCGCGCGCAGTGCCTCGGGGTGCTGCCAGGCACGGACGAACGTCTCCTGCAGCAGGTCCTCGGCACGCTGCCGGTCGCCGTCGCAGAGACGTAGGAGCAGCGCGAAGAGGGGCCGACCGTGCTCGCGCTGCAGCGCGGCCAACTCGTGCTCGGCGGTCGTCCCGTTCGGGATGGTGGTGGTTCCGGCCGTCATGGGCGTATGCCACCGCAGCGCCATCGGCCGGGACAGGGCACGGACACGAGTCTGCGGCGGACGGTCGAACCCGTCGATGAACGGTACGACGAACGGTCCGCGGAGCGCCCGTACCGGAAGCCCCGCATCCCATTCGCCCTGATGGGCCCCTGCGCAGGCGCGGACGGGCTAGCCGCCGGTGCCGCTGCTTGACTCGCGCCCGCCGGTGCCTGTGGATTCGTATCTATTCGTAATGAAGTAGTGAAATACGACTACGGGGCGGACTCGATGACCACACGGACCACATCAACGACATCGACCGGATCGGCCACAGCCGCCACAGCGGTCACATCCACGCGGCGGACGACGGCCACGGCCCTGGCGGGCCTCCTCCTCATGACCAGCCTCGCGGCCACCGCGGGCTGCCAGGCCCAGGACCCACCGGACCGGCACCGGCGCGCCGGACACCCGGCGGCCCCCGTCGCACCCCGTGGCTTCACCCTCGTCGCCTCCGGCGACGTCCTGCCGCACACCTCGATCATCGAGAAGGCGAACACCGACGCGGGCGGCGACGGATACGACTTCCGCCCGATGCTCTCCGGCGTGAAACCGGTGGTGTCCCGCGCCGACCTGGCGATCTGTCACATGGAGACGGTCTACGGCGCGCAGGGCGACTACACCGGCTACCCCACGTTCAAGTCCCCGCCCCAGGTCGCCGCGGCCCTCGCCGCCACCGGCTACGACGACTGCTCCACGGCCTCCAACCACACCCTCGACGACGGCGCCGCCGGCATCCACCGCACCCTCGACGCACTGGACCGCGCGGGCGTACGGCACGCCGGATCGGCCCGTACGGCGGCCGAGGCGGGCGGCGCGACCGTTCTGCGGGCCGGTGGAGCCGAGGTCGCGCACCTCGCGTACACGTACGACACGAACGGCTTCCCCCTTCCGTCGGGGCAGCCCTGGGCCGTCCGCCTCATCGACCGGGACCGGATCATCGCGGACGCCCGGGCCGCCCGGAAGGCGGGTGCCGACGTGGTCGTCGTGTCCCTGCACTGGGGCACCGAATGGCAGGACGCGCCCGACGAGCAGCAGTTGACCCTCGGCCGGGAGCTCACCGCCTCGCGCACGGCCGGCCGCCCCGACATCGACCTGATCCTCGGCACCCACGCCCACATTCCGCAGGCGTACGAGAAGGTCAACGGCACCTGGGTGATCTACGGCATGGGAGACCAGGTCGCCGGCGAGATGTTCAACTACGACGGCGCCCAGGATCCGCGCGGCAACGAGAGCACCCTCGGCCGCTTCACCTTCGCCCCGCCCGCGCGCCCGGGCGGCCGCTGGGAGGTGCGCAAGGCCGAGTTCGTGCCGCAGTGGTTCGACGTCGGCTCCGGGCGGGTCGTCAACCTCAACGAGTCCCTTCAGCGCGGCGGCGGCGTCGTTCAGGTGCGCGACCGTATCCGCGACGTCGTCCTCAGCCGGGGCGCGGCCGCGGACGGACTCGTCATGGGTCAGTAATTCCGGCAGCGAGGGATGCGCGGGCGTGCCCGGCGACCGGCCCGGTGCCGCGGTCTACGGCACCACCGTCACCGGCCAGCGCCCCGCCTTCACCAGCCGGATCGCCACGGAACCGACGATGCGGTGGCCGGCCTGCTCGGACGCGCCCACCACGACCGCGTCCGCCTTGAGCTCGTCGGAGGCCTTCACCAGGCCGCTGTAGGGGTCGCCGCGGAACGTGTGGAACTCCCAGCGCACGTCGAATATGTCCTTGACGCGCTCGGTGGCGTCCCGGATCTGGGCGATGAGGCCCTCGGCGATCTCGTCGGTCGTCTCGGCCACCGGCACCCCGAGGGCGGCTCCCGCGGCCATCACCGGCTGGACGTACACGACGGCGAGCAGCGCGTGCTGACGTCGGGCCAGGCCTGCCGCGTACGCCGCCGCGCGGAACGAGGAGTCGGAGCCGTCCACGCCGGCGACGATGACCTTGGGGCCGTCCGTGCCACGCTCGAACTGATGCGAGTGCTGCTGATCCGTCACGGCTGTGAGGCTATCGGAAGCCCCAGTTCCGGGAGGTTCCCGGGATCGGGTGAAGGACCTGCCCGCCTGCCGTCCGGGTCCGTCGGTGGGCGCGGCATGGCGGAAACATTGCTTTTGCCAGTGGTGCGTCGGGCGCGGTGCTGGTCCCTTCGGGTGCTTTCGTGGGTCCGCACCGGTGTCGTTGACGGGCACCGCCCCTCAACCGGGTGACTGATGAGTCATGAAAAAGGATCAGCTGCTCACGCGGCGCCGGGCGTTGATCGCCGGTGCCGCCGTACTGGGGGCGGCCGGCGCAGCGGGCACAGCCCGCATCCTCACCGCCGAACCGGCCTCGAAACCGGCCCGGCACGCCGTCGCGGCCGCGGGCCCGCAGGCGCGCCGCCCCCTGAAGCCCTCCGCCTACCGTCTCCGGCCGATGACCGGCTACGGCCCGCCGCTCAGCACGCCGGCCCGCACACTCGTCCGCCACGAGCCGTTCCTGCGGATGTCCGGGCGCGGCCGCACCATGGTGCTGACCTTCGACGACGGGCCCGACCCGCGCTACACCCCGGAGATCCTGAGCACGCTGCGCGAGTACGACGTGCGCGCGATGTTCTTCGTCTGCGGGGAGATGGCCGTCGACAACAAGGATCTGCTGCGGGAGATGTCCGACGACGGGCACATCGTCGGCAACCACACCTGGACCCACCCGCTGCTGACCCGGCTGACGCGCTCCGCGATCCGCTCCGAGATCGAGCGCACCAGCGAGGTCATCGAGGACGCCTACGGAGAGCCGCCGGTCTGGTTCCGCGCACCCTACGGCGCCTGGAACCGGGCGACCTTCCAGATCGGTGCCGAGCTGGGGATGGAACCGTTGGCCTGGACGGTCGACACGCTCGACTGGACGACCCCGGGCGCCCGCACCATCGTCAACCGGGTCGAGGGAGGCGCGGCCCCGGGCGTCGTGGTCCTCTCGCACGACGCGGGCGGCGACCGCTCGCAGAGCGTCCGGGCCCTGCGCGACTACCTCCCGCAACTGCTGGACTCGGGCTACCACATCACCGTGCCGCGCCGGGCAACCTAGCCCCGCCCGCGGGCGACGGGCTTTCGCCCGCCCGGCCGGGAAACGCTCAGCGAACCTCGACCAGGCGGGCGAACACGACGACGTTTCCGTCGTAGCCGTTCTGCTTGGAGAAACCGCCGCCGCAGGTGATGACGCGCAATTCGGGGGTTCCCGTATTGCCGTACACGCGGTCGCCGGGGAAATTGCTCTTGGCGAAGACCTCGATGCCGTAGATCTCGAACGCGGCGGTCTTTCCGTCCTTGCGCTGCACCTCGATACGGTTGCCCTTTTTCAGCGCGCCGAGGCCGTAGAAGACGGCGGGGCCCAGCTTGTTGTCCACGTGGCCCACGATCACGGCCGTGCCCTTTTCGCCGGGCGAGACGGCGCCGGTGAACCAGCCGGCGAGGTTGGGGTCCTCCGGCGGCGGCGCGCCGACCCAGCCGTCCACGTCCAGGCCCACCGGCATCACCGGAGCGTCCACCCGGATCGCCGGAATCCTGACCCGGTCGACCACGGAGTACGGCAGCGGGTCCGGCGTCCTGGTGAAGGTGCCGTGGCCCGTCGCGCGGCTGTCCGCCGCCGCCGCGGACGCGGGCTGCGGAGGGCCCACGTCGAATTCTCCGGAGCCATTCCGGATGAGGGCGAGGCCGGTCAGCAGAACAAGCGCTATCACGCCCCACGGAGCGCGCTTCTTCTGCTGCTCCTCCTCTTCGGCCAACTCGGACGCAGACATTCGCAATCCCCTCTCGACGCGGCCGTCGCCGCGTCCGTCGCGCATATGAGAACGCTAAGGGCAGCACGCCCGACGGGCGACGGGTCACGGGCGAACGGGTGGTGGAGATCCTCCTTCGTGAGCCATCCGAGTCGACGCCGACAGGATTTTTCTGACGGTCCGTGACCTGCGGCAATATCCGTTTGTGCGGAATTCTCTCGGCGTGTCTTCTCACCAGGACGGACCATTCTCGAAATGCGGCACTGTGCACGGCATCTGAGGGTCTGTCTGGGAGGCGTTTCTCGCCGATCGACCGGGGACGGGTCCCGGGGCGTCTTCCGCGGAGGATCACATGCGTACAACTCGTGCCCTGGCGGCCTGCGCCGCCGCGGTCGCCGCGGTGGGGCTCGCCGCCCCCACGGCTGCGGCCTGGGACCAGCCGACCAGCGTCACCGCCGCGCCCAGCGTCATCGCGCCGGGCGGCAAGCTGCTGATCACCGTCAACGGTTCCGCGTGCACCATTGCCGGCAGCACGGTCAGCTCGGACGTCTTCCCGACAACGACGCTCACGTCGATGGGCGGCAACACGTCGACAGCGAATCCCACGGTCAACTCGAACGCCAGCCCCGGCGTGTACCGCGTCACCACCATGTGTGAGGGCAGGACGAAGGAGTTCTCGTCCGTCTTCACCGTCATCGGCGGTGTCCGCGGCGGTCTCGGCGGCAGCAGTTCCACCGGCGCGACGCCGACCGACATGGCCATCGGTGGCGGGCTCGTCGCCGCGGCCGCCGTCGGCGGCGGGGTGTTCTGGCTGCGCCGCAGGTCCGAGAAGCGGATCTGACCTCGGTCTGAACCGGGGCGGACCGTCCGCCCCGGTCCGCCTTCCGCTTTCCGGCCTCCTCGGAGACCGCACATGACAGCCCTTCGCCCCGGACCCTCCCGACAGGGGCCGGGGCGGA
>NZ_JBMNDS010000068.1:0-56736 GCF_052543295.1 Streptomyces sp. SAS_270 | reverse complement strand
CTCCTCCCCCCTCGCCGTCTGTTAGTGACCGCTTCTGACCAGCCGTGATCAGTTCATTGCCGCAGGGGAACGTCTGTCCGAGGTGATTATCGGTCCCCCGTGCGAAGCCTCATACCAGAGCGGCACGCTCTTCGTAGGAGTTTGTCAACTGCCCACCGCACATGATGCCTTGCCGACTACTGTCAGTTGCTGTCGGGCGACGCAGAGCCGTTTTTTTCGGTTCTCTCGACCGGCGCCGCGATGGCGCATGCCCGAGTCGCGCAGACCCGCGGGAGCCCCCATGCCCCCGACGCACCAGTACGAGGACACCGATGTCTCACCTTCGCGCACCGGCCGCACGCGCAGACCGCCGTGAGGGCGGGCGGCACGGACGACCGGTCGCCCGCGCCGTTCCCTCGCTGCCCGAGACCCACATACGCCCCCAACTGCTGCGGCTCGCGATCCTGCCCCCCACCGCGGTGGCCCTCAGCGCGTGCGCGGCCGTGCTCTTCACCGTCCGGTCCACCGGCGCGCCGCCCAGCCTCACCCTGTGGGCCGTGCTCGCCGGAGCCCTGGGCGTGGCGCTGACCGGCATCCTGATCGCCGCCGTGGCCGCGGACCGCGCCGCCAAGTCCGTGCGGGAGCGGGTCGGCGCGCTGCGCCGCGGCAGTGCGCGTTCCGAGGCCGACCTGCGCACCCTCGTCGAGGCGCTGCGCCACGGTGAGAGCCCGCCCACCCGCAAGGCGCGCCGCCAACCCCCCACGGACGCGGATGACTTCGAACTGCTCGCCGCCGACATGGCGCGTGCCCACGACGGCGCCGTCACCGCGGTCGTCCAGGCCGCACAGCTCTCCAGCTACGCGGGCAGCGAGCAGAAGGTCGAGGTCTTCGTCAACCTCGCCCGGCGGCTGCAGTCCCTCGTGCATCGGGAGATCTCGATCCTGGACGAGCTGGAGAACGAGATTGAGGACCCTGACCTGCTCAAGGGCCTCTTCCACGTCGACCACCTCGCCACCCGCATCCGCCGCCACGCCGAGAACCTCGCCGTCCTCGGCGGCGCCGTCTCCCGCCGCCAGTGGAGCAACCCGGTCTCCATGACCGAGGTGCTGCGGTCCGCGATCGCCGAGGTCGAGCAGTACTCGCGCGTCAAGCTGGTGCCCCCGATCGACGGCACCCTGCGCGGGCACGCCGTCGCCGACGTCATCCACCTGCTGGCCGAACTCGTCGAGAACGCCACGGTGTTCTCCGCCCCGCACACCCAGGTGCTGCTGCGGGCCAACCTCGTGACGTCCGGGCTCGCCGTCGAGGTCGAGGACCGGGGCCTGGGCATGCCCGTCGGCGAGCAGAACAAGATGAACGCGCTGCTGGCCGACCCCGACCAGGTCAACGTCGCCAGCCTGCTGCAGGACGGCCGCATCGGCCTCTTCGTGGTCTCCCAGCTCGCGAGGCGGCACGGCATCCACGTCCGGCTCCAGACGAACATCTACGGCGGAGTCCAGGCCGTACTCGTGGTCCCGCAGGCACTGTTGGGCACTGAATCCGCAGAGCCCGGGGTTATGGGGGACGTACCGTCCGCGCAGCCGCTCGAAGCCGGTGGTACGCGGCGTCCGCCGTCGAGAGCACAGGTCGACCGGAGAACGCCGGGTTCCGAGGTCCCGCCGGCGGCCGGTGCGGGGCGGGAGCACGGGGCCGTGCGCGCCGTGCCGCGGCAGACGCCGCATGGTCAGAGGCCACCTGACCGGATGCCACAAGGCCGCACGCCGAATGACCGCACGCCGAATGACCGGACGCCACAAGGTCGGACACCACATGACCCGCTGCCGCCCGATCAAGGACCGCGTGACCGGGCGCCGGCCGGGAGCGGTGGCGCCCCGGCGCCGCTTCCCGTGCGTGGTGCGCACCTGGAGCGGCCCAACCCGGCGGAGGCCGTCCCCGGCATCCGCCCCGGTGACCGGCCCACGGTGACGGACAACGCGACCGCGCCGCCCACCCCGCGCAACAGTGCTGTCCGCGGCACCATGGGCAAGCCCCAACTGCCCCGGCGGCGCGCCCAGGAGCACATCGCCCCGCAACTGCGCGAAGGGCCCACTCCCCGCCAGGACTCGGATGAGGTCGCCGGCCACGACCCGGGCCTGATGGCCGCCTTCCAACGAGGCATCGGGCTCGCCGAGGCGCAGTACCTGGAATCCGCCCGCGTGGAGAGCACGCTCACGGATGCGCGGCCGATGGATGTGGCACCCATGGGGGGAGCCGCCATGGAGGCGTCGCCCATGGGGAGCGCCCACATGGGGGACGCCCACGTGGGGCGCTCGCACATGGGCGAATCGCCCATGGACGGGCTGCACATGGATGACCTGCACATGGATGTGTCGCGCATCGACGGATCGCATGTGGATGTGTCGCAGGCGGACGGGCCGCATGTGGCCGGGCTGCACGCGGACGGGCCGCACGTGGGCGGCCCCTCCGCGGCCGAGGCGCCGGTGGAGGCATCACCCATGGGCGCGGCGCACATAGCCGACGCGCACACGGCGCACGCGCCCACTCCACACGCGCCCGGCCCACACGCGCCCGGCCCACACGCGCCAGCCCCGCACGAAGCGCTGGGGAGGCGCGAATCAACCCCTGCGCCCGGACACGACCTCACTGCCCGGCAGGACGGGAGCACACCGGCCGGATGATCACCCCCCACCCCACGCGTACCCCCACCCCTTCCGCTCCCGCAGACATTCGTACCTCAAGGAGTCGATCCACCATGGCGAGCGATGTGCCGACGGGCCATGTATCCGATCTCGACTGGCTGATGAGCGGCCTCGTACAGCGCGTGCCGCACACCACGAGCGCCGTACTCCTCTCCTGCGACGGACTCGTGAAGTCGGTCCACGGCCTCGACACGGACAGCGCCGACCACATGGCGGCGCTGGCCTCCGGCCTCTACTCCCTCGGCCGCAGCGCGGGCATCCGCTTCGGGGACGGCGGGGACGTGCGCCAGGTCGTCGTCGAGCTCGACTCGATGCTGCTGTTCGTCTCCACCGCCGGCTCCGGCACCTGTCTCGCCGTGCTCGCGGGCCGCGAGGCCGACGCGGCGGTGCTCGGCTACGAGATGGCGATGCTGGTCAAGAGCGTCCGGCCGTATCTGATGACCGCGCCCCGGCAGCACGCCGTCGAACCCTCGGCGATGAGGCCTTGAGCGTGGCAGCGGCCGGCGACGGGCCCTGGCTCGACGATGCGGCGGGGCGCCTGGTGCGTCCGTACACCGTCAGCAACGGCCGGACCCGGCCGACGACCGCGCTCGATCTCCTGTCGCAGGTCATGGCGACCGGAGCCACCCCCCTCGGCTACCTCGGCCCCGAGCACACCCAGGCGCTCGACCTGTGCCGCGCGCCCGTCTCGGTCGCCGAGATAGCCGCACACCTGAAACTGCCCGCGGTGGTCACCAAGGTGCTGCTGTCCGACCTCGTCGACTGCGGGGCGCTGACCACGAAGCCCCCCACGTTCGATCACAACCCCACTGACCGGTCTCTTCTGGAGGCAGTGCTCGATGGACTACGACGACAGCTCTGACCCCTTCCCCACCGCCTTGAAGATCCTGGTGGCGGGAGGGTTCGGGGTCGGCAAGACGACCTTCGTCGGCGCGGTGAGCGAGATCGCGCCGCTCAGTACGGAGGAGCTGCTCACCACGGTCAGCGCAGCGACCGACAATCTCGACGGCATCGAGAACAAGGTCGAGACGACCGTGGCGATGGACTTCGGCCGCATCACCCTCGATCCGCAACACGTGTTGTATCTGTTCGGCACACCCGGGCAGGAGCGGTTCTGGTTCATGTGGGACGAGCTGTCCGAGGGGGCGCTCGGTGCGGTGATCCTCGCCGACACACGGCGCCTCGAGGACTGCTTCGCCGCCGTCGACTTCTTCGAGCAGCGCGGCCTCGGATTCATCGTGGCGATCAACGAGTTCGACGGCTCGTACCGCTACGACCCCGACGAGGTGCGCACCGCCATCGACCTCGATCCCGGCATCCCCATCGTGCGCTGCGACGCCCGGATCTCCAGCTCGGGCGTACAGACCCTGCTCACCCTGGTCCGCCATCTCATCGCCCACGCGCCGACGCACGCCCCGAGCCACGGCGCCCACACATGACCCGTTTCCCGAGCCACGGAGCCGCCGCATGAGCTACGACCCGCCGCGTCCCCCCGGTCGACTGCTGCTGACCCCGGAGGACAAGGACGCCCCCGCCCGGGTACGGCGGCTGCGCGGACTGGGGCTGGGGGAGCGGGCGGAGCCGGCCTTCGACGCCTTCGCGGACCGGCTGGCGGAGGTCGCGGCGGTGCCGTACTCGATGGTCAACTTCATCGACGAGGAACGACAGTTCTTCGCGGGCCTGCACACCCCGTACGGGACCGGCGAGGGACTCAGGCCGGTGACGCCCTCGGCGGACGGAGTGGAGTATGGGGTCGGGCGCCATATGGCCCGCGAATATGGGTTCTGCCCCCATGTGGTCGTCCGACGCAGGGCGTTGGCCCTTGAGGACGTCCGCGACTACCCGCGGTTTGCGGGCAATCCGGTCGTCGACGAGTTCGGCATCCGTTCCTATCTGGGCGCACCGCTCATCGACGGCACGGGAACGGTGCTCGGCACGGTGTGCGTCGTCGACGTGGAGCCGCGGCCGTGGGGGAGGGCCGGCCTGGAGACCATCAAGTCGTCGGCGGCGGAGCTGGTGGCCAGGCTGGAGCGACGGGAGGCCGACGGACTCCCGCTGCTGTGAGGCAACTCAGGTCGCCAGCCGACCGGTCTAGTACCGCCGTATTCTTGCTTCGTGGGACGAACCAGTGACGCCCGGCAGAAGATCCTCGGTGCCGCACGCTCGCTCATCGAGGAGCGCGGCTACACGGCCCTGGGTGTCGCCGAGATCTGCAAGGCGGCCGGGGTGCCGAAGGGCAGCTTCTACTACTTCTTCGAATCGAAGGAGGCCCTCGCGCTCACCGTCGTCGACGAGCACTGGGCGGCCCAGCAGCGCGACTGGGCACGAATCCTGGGCGGCGCCGCGCAGCCGCTGCGGCGGCTGCGGCGGCTCTTCGAGGAGACGGAGGCCGGCCAGCGCGCCGGCCAGGAGGGGTGCGGCACCGTGTCGGGCTGTCTGTTCGGGAACCTCACCCTGGAGCTGAGCAACCAGACCGAGGCGGTCCGTGGGCGACTGCAGGAGATCTTCGACGCGCAGGTCGACATGGTCGAGGCGGTCGTCGCGGAGGCCCAGGGCCGCGGCGACGTGAGCGTGACCGACACCCGGGAGGCGGCGCGGGCTGTGGTGGCCCAGCTCGAGGGCCAGGTGATGTTCGCCAAGCTGTACAACAGCACCAGCAGGCTGAGCCCGCTGTGGCAGAACTGCCGGGCCCTGCTCGGCGCCACCGGCTCCTAGAAACCGCGCCACACGTTGTCGAACGCGGCGTCCTCGATCACCTTCCGTTGGCGTACCGCCTCCAGCTCCTGCAACGCGTCCCCCACGGCGGCCAGCACGGTCGCGGCCGTGCCGCCCGCGAGGTCCTCGGCGCCGTCGGCCGGCTGGTCGTGGAACCCGGCGGCGGCCGCCAGTGCGGTGAGAACGGGCTCGCCCGCCGTCCATCGCTCTTCGGCCTCGCGCCGGGCCGCCGAGTCGACCAGCTCCGTCCGCCCGGTCCGCAGCGGAATCCGGCGTCCTCGCGCCCGGGTCGTCAGCCCGATCCGCTCAAGGTCGTCGACATAGGCCGCGGACAGCCCGCGTCCCCGGCGCCACAGCCAGTCCTCGATCGACTCGTACGGCTCCTGCCGTACGAGTGCCGCCGCAGCCTCGTCCAACAGGCGGTCGCCCGTGGGCGAGGGGGCGCTGGGCACGATGCGGTCGTCGTCCAGGACGAGGGCCCGGGCCTCGATCAGGTCGAACACCTCGGCTCCCGCCAGCGCGAGTGACAGGTCGCCCTGTTCCACCGGCTTGGCGGATGCCGTGTCCAGGGCGACGATCGCGAGGTCCCGTGCGGTGGTCATGAGCGGCTCCACGTCAGTTGGCCGAGTGCGGGGCGAGAGCGTCGGGGCCGGCCGTTGCGGGCCGGGCGTCCTGCGTCGATTCTCGCTGCCGGGGCGTGGCCGTGTGTCGTACTACGACCATGTGGTGCGGGAATCCGATCCGCAGCACGGCGGCGGCCGCGGCCGCGGCGAGCACCACGAGGGCGGCCGCCGACAGGGCTTGACGGTAGCCGTGGTGCAGCAGCGGGGCGACGGCCACCGGGCCCAGGATCTGGCCGACCGAGTATCCGGCGGTCAGCAGGGCGACCGAGCGGGGGAAACGCAGGTGTGCGCCGGTGGCCAGGGTGATCATGCTGACACCCAGGAACGTGCCGCCGAACAGCACCGCCGAGATGAGCGCGGCAGCCGTTCCCCCGATCAGGGCGGGCAGTGCGATGCCGGCCGCCTGGACCACCAGCGCGGCGAGCAGCAGTCCGGGGCGGGACCAGCGGCGTCCCAGCCGCGCCCACAGCGCCGGGGACGGCACGGCGGCCAGCCCCACCAGCACCCACGCGCCGACGCCGACCCAGCCGGGGGACTGCTGGTCGATCGCGGCGACCAGGAAGGTTCCGGCGACGATGTAGCCGATGCCCTCCAGGAAGTAGCTCGCGAACAGCGCACCGAACCAGCGGTGGGTGCGGGGCGCCGTGCTCTCGGACTTCTCGCCGCTCACGGAGGCAGCCGCCTCAGGGCGCAGGTTCCACGAGCCGACGGTGAGCAGGACGGTCAGCGCGGCCGAGGCCCACCAGGCTCCCCGCCAGTCCGCGACGGAACGCAGGCCCAGGAGCAGCAGACCGGACAGCGCGATGCCGGCGCCCACGCCGCCGATGGCCCAGCCGGGCAGCTGCGGCGGGTGTCCGCGCAGGTGGTGCAGGAGGGAGCTGGCCGCGACGACGAAGACCAGGGCGCTCGCCGCCCCGGCCACCAGCCGCAGCACGCCCCACATGGCGGCGCTGTGCGTGAGGGGCATCGCGGCGAGTGTCGCGGTCAGCATGAGCAGCGAGCCGCGCAGGACGGTGCGGGAACGGACCAGCGCGGGGGCCAGGATGCCCGCGAGTGCCCCGACGAGATAGCCGACGTAGTTGGCCGTCGCCAGGTTCGCGCCCGAGCCGGCGGACAGCCCGGCCTGGGTGTGCATGAGGGGCAGGATCGGGGTGTAGACGAAGCGGCCGACCCCCATTCCCGCGGCGAGTGCCGCGGCGGCCTGGGCGACATGGGTCCAGGGGGATGTGGTCGGGGCTGTGGTCCGGAGGGTTGCGGTCCGTAGGTCTGCGGTCCGAGGGGAAGGGTCGCTCATCGCGCGTCGTCGCCCCGACCCGGATCGTTGGGGTGGGACTCCAGCGGGGTGACGGTGAGCGTCATCCACGGGCGCAGCGGCAGCGTGCCGAGCACCTTCTCGTGGAGCTCCACCTCATCGGCGGCCCGCCACACGCCGATGCTGCGCAACTCGCCCACGGGGCGCCACAGTCGGCCCAGATTTCCGGTGGCGGCCAGCTCCTCGGCGCGCACGGCCTCGGCGGCCCGCCGCCGGTCGACCTCGTCCTGGCTGGTGCCCTCGGGGACGGTGGTGGTGATCTCGACCAGGAACTCTCGCATGATCTCTCTCCGATACTCGGCGGTATTCACTCGGTGCGGTTCACTCGATGGGCTTCACTTGGTGCCGTTCACGCGGCACCGTTCGCTCAGTGCCGTTGGAAGTCCCGCTGCGGCCTCATCGTGCGCCCGCCACCAGCACCGATGCCACGACCGGCTTCCTCGCTGCTGAGAGGCACAGCCTCCCAGCGCGCGTAGCATGGCGCGCGTGGAACTGCGCCAGCTGCGGTACTTCGTCGCGGTCGCCGAGGAACTGAACTTCGGCCGGGCCGCCGAGCGGCTTCTGATCGCGGGCCCCTCGCTCTCCCAGCAGATCAAGGCCCTCGAACGGGACCTGGGTGTGCGGCTGTTCGACCGGGACCGCCGCGCCGTCGCCCTCACCCCGGCCGGCGCCGCCCTGCTCCCGCACACCCGCGCCCTGCTGGAGCGCGCCGATGACCTCAAGCGCCGGGCCGGCCGACTGTCGGGCTCGGAGTCTGTACGGCTCGGCTACGTCAACTGGCTTCCCCCGGACCTGACTTCGCGTACGGCCGCGGTGGCCCAGGTGCACGTCGACGCCTGGGTCGCCCCCTCCCACACCCAGGCCGCCCGGGTCGCCGACGGCAGCCTGGACCTCGCCGTGTGCTGGGTGCGCACCGAGGACCTCGGGCGACTGGGGCTGCGGGCCCGGCTGATCGGCGCCGACCGGCTCTACGCCGTGGCCAAGGGCGGTGACAGCGGCGACGTACCCGACGTGGCCGCCCGGGACACCGACGTCCTCGTCGACGACGACATCACCTCCTGGGCCTCCTGGAACGTGTACGCCGAAGAGCTGGCGCAGGTCACGGGGGCCCGTACGGTGCGCATCTCCGACGGGGCCATCACCGGCCCCGCCTTCTTCGACCACGTCCGCCGCTGCCGCCGCCCGGTCCTCAACTCGCCCAAGGGGCAGACCACTCCGCTTCCCCCCGACCTGGTCCGCCGTGAGATCGTCGCGCCGAAGCCGTACTGGACCTGGTCCCTGGTCTGGCGTGAGCACGAGGACCGTGCCGGGGTTCTCGCCACTGTCGACGCCCTGGGCGACGGTGTCGGCGACCTCGGCATCGACGCGCCGGACGCCTGGCTGCCGGCCGACGACCCGCACGCCCTCCCGCGCTGATCTGCACTGCGAGCCAGAGCCTCGCAGGCAGGAGGAAACGAGTCCCGCGGAACCCCCCTTTGACCTTTGACGCTGCCATTGCGCCGACCTACCTTCCAAATAGTCGACCGGTCGGCTAGTAGTCCGGTCACCCCTTCGGAGAAGGTCACCATGAGCACTCAGAACCAGACGCACACCCCGACGCACAACCAAAAGGTCGCGGTCATCACCGGCGCATCGCAGGGCATCGGCGCCGCCCTCGTCGAGGCCTACCGCAAGCTCGGTTACGCCGTCGTCGCCACCTCGCGCACCATCGTCCCCGTCGACGACGCGGACGTCCTGACCGTCCAGGGAGACATAGCGGACCCGGCCACCGCGGAGCGTGTGATCGCAGCCGCCGTCGAGCGGTTCGGCCGTATCGACACCCTGGTCAACAACGCGGGCGTCTTCGTCGCCAAGCCGTTCACGGAGTACACGGCCGCGGACTACGCGGCCGTGACCGGCATCAACGTCGCCGGTTTCTTCCACATCACCCAGTCGGCCATGCCGCACCTGCTCGCGCAGGGCGCCGGTCACATCGTCAGCGTCACCACCAGCCTGGTCGACAACGCTGACGCCAACGTGCCCTCCGTCCTGGCCTCGTTGACCAAGGGCGGTCTGCAGTCCGCCACCAAGTCCCTCGCCATCGAGTACGCCACCCGCGGCATCCGCGTCAACGCCGTGTCGCCCGGCACCATCAAGACCCCCATGCACGCCGAGGAGACCCACGAGTTCCTCGCCGCCCTGCACCCGATGGGCCGGATGGGCGAAGTGAGCGACATCGTCGACGCCGTGCTCTACCTGGAGACGGCCCCGTTCGTCACCGGCGAGATCCTGCACGTCGACGGAGGCATGAGCGCCGGACACTGACCCACCCACCACCAACCCACATCACCCGCCACCACCTCACAGCACGGGCCATCACTCGCCATCGCTCGACGGGAGAATCCGCGATGAGCACCACCACGGACAACGACACGATTCTGCGAGGCGTCCTCGACCGGTGGAAATCGGCCGTCGACGCGCACGACCCGCAGCGGGTCGCGTCCGGCTTCACCGAGGACGCGATCTTCCAGGGCCTGCACCCCTACAGCGTCGGACGCCACGGCGTTGCCGACTACTACGACTCCCAGCCTCTGGGCATGACAGCCGAGTACCGGATTCTCGAAACCCGACAACTCGCGGACGACCTGGTACTCGGCTACCTGGACGTCGACTTCACGTTCGCCGACCGGCCCACCGTCGCCGTCAAGCTCGCCGTCCTGGTCCGGCGTGCGGCGGACGGCTGGCTCATCGCCCACTACCAGGTGTCCCGCCTGGACTGACCGTCCGGGCCCGATCCAGGGCCCTGACGTCGACGCCGTCCACACTGCTGGGCTCGCCTGTGGAGAGACATCGGAGGCAGACTCGTCATGACGGCTCTCGGGCTGCAATCCGCGAAGTGGGTGGAGGGCGGGGGCGCAACCAAATGTGGCGTCCTGGGGAGGCGTTGGTCGTGCCTGAGCGTGAACAGGTCTCGTTCTCTGCATGGTGACTAATGGTGACGGTGAGTAAACGACACGACGGCCCGCGCGAGATCGTGGACATCGGCTTCGCTCCCGCGGTCGGCACACCGACCGGCGTCGAGATCATGACGTTGGCGGAACTGCGGGAGCGGGCTGCCGTCCGCATGGGCAAGGCAGGGCTGGGGGCACCGCAGCGGCCGACGTTCCACCACCTGATCACCCTCTCCAGCGGCTTCTTGTGGCACACGGTGGATTTCACCGGCTACGCCCTCAAGCCTGGCTCGTGGCTGTGGGTCCGGCCCGGTCAGGTGCAGCAGTGGGGTGATCTGCACGACGCCGAGGGCACTCTGATCCTCTTCGAGCGCGACTTCCTGGATCCCGCCACCGTGGCCGCGGCGCGCGTGGACGATCCGCATGCCCCCGTGCTCCGGGTTGCCGACACCGAGGACCGGCACGCCTTGGAGACGGCCCTGAACCATCTGGCGCTTGAGTCCCAGGCACTGCGCGGCATCGCGCTGGAAGCCCATGTGGCGGTGGTGCGCCACCTGCTGGCGGTCCTGGTGCTGCGCCTTTCGCAGCGCACCGCGCCGGTCGGCAGCCCGGCTCCTGAACCCGGAGAGACGTTCGTGCACTTCCGTGATGCGGTCGAACGCGACTTCACCCGGACGCGCCGCCTGGAGGACTACGCCCGGACGCTGGGCTACTCACCCCGCACCCTCTCCCGGGCCACACTGGCCGGCGCAGGGGTGGGAGCGAAGGAGTTCATCGACCGGCGGGTGATCCTGGAAGCCAAACGCCTCCTGGCGCACGGCGACCAGCCGGCCTCCCGTATCGCGGCACAGCTCGGCTTCACCAGCGCCACCAACTTCAGCAAGTACTTCCAGCAGCGCACCAGTCGGTCTCCGATCGCCTTTCGTGCGACCGTGCGCGGCCGCTCCGCGGAGAGGGGCCAGGGTGATGTGTCCGGTACCGGGCGAGCAGGGCGGTGAGGGCCGCTCCCGCGAGGGGTGCCACCAGATAGACCCAGAGGTGTGACCAGTAGACGGGCTGGTGTGCCCAGAGGGCGGGGCCGAACTGGCGGGCAGGGTTGGCGGATCCGCCGGTCAGGGTGCCGAGGGTGACGATGACCACGGCAGTGGCGGCGGGCAGGGCGAGCGGAATCCAGCGCGTCCACGCGGGGCGGGACATCAGCACCAGGGCGACGGTGAGGATCGCGGCGGTGGCCGCCGCTTCGGTGGTGAACACGGCGGCGGGCGACCACGCGGGGGTTGGCTGGACCGCGGCGTACGCCATGCGATCGCCGACGACCGGGCCCCACACGAGGCGGGCCAGGCCGGTGCCGGCCACGGAACCGGCCAGCTGGGCGGCGACGTACGGCAGGACACGGCGGCCGGGGAAGGCACCGGTCAGCCACAGGGCGAGGGTGACGGCCGGGTTGAGGTGCCCGCCGGAGCAGCGGCCCCATGGAGAGGACAGCGCCCAGACGAGCGCCGCCCCGACGATCAGGGCCACGGCCGCGAGCTGGAGGTGCGGGCCCGGCAGGGCCTGGCTGAGCGGGGAGGCCATCACCCAGCGGACTGCGGTGACCAGGACCAACAGCACGCCGCCGGTGAGGGTGAACTCCACGGCGGCCGCGGCCCGGGCGGTCGTGCCGCCCGGAGCCGTAGGCCTCCCGGCGGCACCGGCATGACCGGTACCGCCGCCGGACGTCGTCCCGGTGGCCCGCCACGCGGACACACGGGCGGAGGTGCGCATCGTCAGCCCCAGGCCATCTCGCCGGTGGCGACCTTGCTGCCCAGGTCCAGAGCCACCAGCAGGCCCAGGTCCGGGTAGCGCTCGAGGAGCGCGGCCTTCAGCGCCTCGGAGTCGTTGCCGCTTGCGGCCAGTTCCTTCTCGAACGCGGCGAGGTAGCTGCGGGTGTAGGCGATCACGGAGGCGTCGGTGGGAGAGTCGGCCGAGCGGTGGCCGGCTACAACGAAGCGCGGGGCGAGCCGCTCCATCTCGGCGAGCGTGTCGGCCCAGGCGGCCCGCTCGCGCGGCGTGGGGGTGTCGGCGGTCCACACGTGAAGGCCGGCGAAGAGCAGGACTCCACCCACGACCGCGCGGTCCTCGGGCTGCCACAGGTACTCGGTGCGCCACACCAGGTCCGGGTGGCCGCCACGAAGCTCGAAGCCGTGGCCCTCAACGCTGACGCGGTCCCCGTCCAGGACCTCAGGGATGATCACCTCGGTGGGCAGGTTCCTGCCCAGATGCGCCCAGGTCTTGAGCTTCTTCTCCCAACTGGCCTTGATCCGCTCCACGGTGGTGGCGGTGGCGACGATCCGGACGTCCGGGAACGCCTGCCGGATCACTTCCAGACCGAAGTAGTAGTCGGGGTCGGAGGTGGTGACCACGACGGTGGTCAGCTCCTTGCCGCTGTCGATGATGTCCGCCAGGACCCGGTGCTGCTCGGCCAGCGTGAACTGGCCGTCGACCAGGAGCGCCTCTCGCTCGCCGGCGATCAGGACGGACGACTTGTGCAGGCCGGTGTCACCGGCGGTGTGGACGGTGTACGTCAGGGTGGTCGACATGGGGGTACTGCCTTTCAGAGGGAAGAGGAGTGTTGTGAGGGGGGTGGGTTCAGGCGGCCGTTACGGCGGCCAGGTGCTGGTCCAGGGCCTGGGTGAGCGCGGCCGCCGAGGAGACGGGGCCGCCCAGGCGGTCGGTGCCGTGTGCGGTGTGCAGCAGCAGCGTCGGGTAGCTGTCTACGCCCAGACGGCGCACCTGGAGGAAGTCGGCCTCCGCCTCGGTGCGGGCGGCGGGCGAGGCATACGCGGCTGCCACCGCGTCGGCGTCCAGGCCCAGTTCGGCGGCGATGCCCCGGTAGACCTGGGCGTCGGAGAGGCTGCGGCCGTCGACGTACCAGGCACGCTGCATCGCGGCTGCGGCATCCAGGGCGTTCGCGCCCTGTTGGCTACGCAGTGCGGCCAGGCCGGTGGCGGCGTCGGCGGAGTCCATCACGACAGTGCCGTCCTTGAGTGCGGCACGGTAGCCGTCGCCGAAGGTGACGCCGGTCAGCTGGGCGATGCGCTCATTGGCGCCCGGGATGTGCGGATAGGCCGACACCGGCAGCGCGCGCGGGCCGGAGAACAGTCCGCCGGACAGCACCCGCAGCTCGATCCGGTCCGCGTTGGCGGCGGCGAATTCGTGCAGGGCCGGGCCGAAGCCGTAGCACCAGCCGCAGTAGGCGTCGAAGGCGTAGGTCAGTCGAATGGGCTTTGCGGAGCTCATCGCGTGTTGTCCTTTCCGGATTCCGTCACCCGGCTCCCTGTCACGGCCGGGCTGACACGCTCAAAGCTATGGTCAGAAGGCGAGCCCTCCAGGATCCACAGACGACGCCCTATGGTGAAAAACTGACACTCTCGTGAGTGCGTCTCGCTGTGAGTCCGGACGGCTACCGTCCCGCCCCCAAAACCAGCGCTCTGCCACCTGGCGCCCAATGTGTGGAAAGAACGTTCTATACAATGGGTGTATGGCGAAGCACATGACTGCACCAGGACGCCGGTCGCCGGCGCGTGAGCGGCTGCTGAGCACGGCGAGTCGACTCTTCTACATCGAGGGGATCCGAGCCGTCGGTGTCGACCGCGTCATGGCGGAGGCGGAGATCGCCCGCGGAACCTTCTACCGGCATTTCGCGGGCAAGGACGACCTCGTACGGGCCTACCTCGAAACAACGGACCAGGACATCCGCGACCGCCTCGGCGCAGCCAGGGAGGCGATCGCCGACCCTTCTGCTTTCCTCCGAGCCGTGGCGGCCGGGATCGGGGAGGAGCTGTGCGGCGTGGGCTTTCGCGGCTGCCCGTTCATCAACGCGGCCGCCGAGTACCCGGAGCGGAACAGCGCTGTCCATCAGGCGGTGCTGACGCACCGGGCCTGGTTTCACCAGGCGCTCCAGGACGCCTTCGAGCAGGCGGGTGCGGCTGATCCCGCGCGCTCGGCCGATGCCATGGTGGCCATGCGTGACGGAGCGATGGTCGCCGGCTACCTGAGCGATCCGCAGAAGGCGAACGACACTCTCGTGCACGGCGTCGCCGCTCTCCTGGCAGCGGACTGACTGCTCGCCCTCGTCCTGGTGCACCAGGGAGCGCGCATGCCTACGGCCTCCGCCCGTTGAGCAGTGGGCGGAGGCGGGTGGCAGCGGGGGCTACTCGGTGGTGGCGGCCTGTTCCACGATCTTCGTCACGGCGCCCGGGTCGGTGAGTTGGACGGCATGCGGGGCGTTGATCTCGGTGGTGTGCGCGTGTGCCCGCGATGCCATGAACTGCTCGGCGGCGGCGGGGATGGTGTGGTCGTCGCGGGCGACGAGGTACCAGGAAGGGATCGTCTTCCACGCCGGAGTGCCTGAGGGTTCCCCGAAAGCCTGCGCGGTGGCGGGTCGCTGGGCGGCGGCCAGTTCGGCGACCGTGGCGTTGCTGAAGTGGTTGCCGATGAACACGTCGCGGAACTTGTCGGTCTTCAAGTACAGGTCGGTGCCGGTCTTGCCGTCCGGCTGGGTGAAGGGGACGGCGTTCAGGGCGGTGGGGACGGGGGCGGTGGGGTCGTCGCTGAGGTGGCTGCCGGGGAACCTGGCGTTGAGGGCCAGAGCGCTCTCACCTCGATCCGGTGCGAAAGCCGCGACGTAGACGAGCGCCTTGACGTTCGGGTTGCCGGTGGCGGCATTGGTGATGACGGCGCCGCCGTAGGAGTGGCCGACCAGAATGACCGGGCCGCGGATCGTCTTGAGGTAGTCGGCCAGATAGGTGGCGTCGCTGCTGAGGCCGCGCAGCGGATCGGCAGGGGCGGTGACCGGGTAGCCGTCGGCCTGCAGACGCTTGACGACGCCGCTCCAGCCGGACGAGTCGGACCAGGCGCCATGCACGAGGACAACAGTCGGCTTGGCGGCGGAGTGGGACCGGGCGTGGTGGGCGGGGTCGGCCGAGGCGGTTGCGGCGAGACCTGCGGCGAGGGTGAGGGCGGCTGCGCCGAGGGCGGCAGGACGGACCAGGCGGTGATTGAGCATCGCTGCGTTTCCTTGTGCTGTGAAGTAACGGACAGGCGCATCCGCCGTCCGTGGGGAGGGGCGTGGGCCGGTACCGGTCGGGGGAGGGGGACCATCCCGCGCAGCCGGGGGGAGCGGCGTCGCCCGATGGCGCTCAGGCGCGGCTGAGGTCGTGGTGAGCTGCCCAGCTGAGGGCGTAGTCGGCGACTTCTTCCCATCCGTCCTGGCCGAGGGTGAAGTGGGAGCGACCTGGGAACTCCTGGTAATCGGTGACGGCCGGGGACTTGCGGTACAGGCGCCAGTTGGCCTTGTTCACCTTCGCCGGCACGATGTGGTCGGCCCCGCCCGCGATGAACAGCAGGGGAGCGCGCCGCTCGTTGCGGAAGTCGACCTTCGTCGCGGCGCGGGGGTTGAAGTTGGCGAACGCGCCCTGGAAGAGCACGCGAGCCGAACCGGCCACCTGGTAGCGCTCGTAGACGGCGGCGGAATCCTTCTCGCTGAGCGTGTTGGTGAAGCTGTAGTGGAACTGCTTCGGCGTCAAGGCGATGGCCTTGTTCTTGTTGGCGGGGTTGCCGATCACCGGCCGGACCGACTTCACCGTGGAGTACGGCTGCGGCAGGACGCCCTTGACGGGAGCCGAGTCGATGGCGACGCCCGCACGGCCCAGGCCCCGGTCCAGCAGCACCTGCGTGACGGCCCCGCCGAAGGAGTGCCCGATGATGACGGGCTGCTCATCCAGGCTGCGGATGACCTCCTCATAGCGGGCGATCACCTCACCCAGGCCCACTCCCGCGATGCGCGAGGGGTCGCGCCGTATCTCTTCGACCTCGGCGTCGAGACCCGGCCAGGCCGGGGCGATGACCCGATGCCCCTGCGCCTGGTAGTGGTCGATCCATTTCTCCCAGCTGCGCGGGGTCATCCAGAGCCCGTGGATCAGTACGACCGTGCGGGCGGAGGAGGCGTGACTCATGAGAACTCCCAGAGAGTGGATAGAACGTTCTATCCACGTCACGGTAAGCCGGGATCTTCGGCCGGGCAAGCGGGGCACGAAGTGGTCTGCGTCGCATATCGGACCGAGGTGCGTCCGGCGAGTTCCTCGCGGTGCCGTACTTCGCGCAGGAGCAGGCGTGAAGGAAAGCTGCGGCGCCGCTTAAGAAATCCTCGATGGACCAGGGGCGTCGCCGTACGGCAGATTGCTACGCGAATCCACCCCTCTCCCCGGTACGGGCGTCTTCGGCGTGCGCGGACCCGGGGTCTCACCCACAGGAGCCGTAGCGTTGAAGGCGCTGGTCAAGGAGAAGGCGGAGCCCGGACTTCGGCTCATGGAGGTCCCGGAGCCCGCGATCGGCCCCGGCGACGTACTGATCAAGGTTCTCAGGACCGGGATCTGCGGCACCGATCTGCACATCCGCAACTGGGACGGGTGGGCACAGCAGGCCATCAGCACGCCGCTCGTGCTCGGGCACGAGTTCGTCGGCGAGGTCGTCGCGACCGGCCGTGACGTCGCGGACATCGCCGTCGGCGACAGGGTGAGCGGGGAGGGCCACCTGGTGTGCGGCAAGTGCCGCAACTGCCTGGCCGGGCGCCGCCACCTGTGCCGCGCCACCGTCGGTCTGGGCGTGGGCCGCGACGGCGCTTTCGCCGAGTACGTGGCCCTGCCCGCGTCGAACGTGTGGGTGCACCGCGTCCCCGTCGACCTCGACGTCGCCGCGATCTTCGACCCGTTCGGCAACGCCGTGCACACGGCCCTGTCCTTCCCGTTGGTCGGCGAGGACGTACTGATCACCGGAGCGGGCCCGATCGGCCTGATGGCCGCCGCTGTGGCCCGGCACGCGGGCGCCCGCAACGTCGTCATCACCGATGTCAGCGAGGAGCGCCTCGAACTCGCCCGCAAGATCGGTGCGAGCCTCGCCCTCAACGTCACGGGCGCGACCATCGCCGACGGCCAGCGCGAGCTGGGGCTGCGCGAGGGCTTCGACATCGGCCTGGAGATGTCCGGCCGGCCGGAGGCGATGCGCGACATGATCGCCAACATGACGCACGGCGGCCGGATCGCGATGCTCGGCCTGCCGTCCCAGGAGTTCCCGGTCGACTGGTCCCGGATCGTCACCTCCATGATCACGATCAAGGGCATCTACGGCCGCGAGATGTTCGAGACCTGGTACGCCATGTCGGTCCTCCTGGAGGGCGGCCTCGACCTCGCCCCCGTGATCACCGGCCGGTACGGCTACCGCGACTTCGAGGCGGCGTTCGCCGACGCGGCGAGCGGCCGCGGCGGCAAGGTCATCCTCGACTGGACTGTCTGAGACCCCTGACCGAGACCGGTTACCGCCTACCGGGACCTCTTGGACCTCTTAAAGGAACTGATGATGTTCGACTCCGTACGCGACGACCTCCAGACCACCCTCGACGAGATCCGCGCCGCCGGTCTTCACAAGCCCGAGCGCGTCATCGGCACCCCGCAGTCCGCCACCGTGAGCGTCACCGCGGGCGGCCGCCCGGGTGAGGTCCTCAACTTCTGCGCGAACAACTACCTCGGTCTCGCCGACCACCCCGCGGTCGTCGCGGCCGCCCACGAGGCGCTCGACCGCTGGGGCTACGGCATGGCCTCCGTGCGCTTCATCTGCGGTACGCAGGAGGTGCACAAGGAGCTGGAGGCGCGGCTGTCGGCGTTCCTCGGCCAGGAGGACACGATCCTCTACTCCTCCTGCTTCGACGCGAACGGCGGCGTCTTCGAGACCCTTCTCGGAGCCGAGGACGCGGTCATCTCCGACGCCCTCAACCACGCCTCGATCATCGACGGCATCCGGCTGTCCAAGGCTCGCCGCTTCCGGTACGCCAACCGCGACATGGCCGACCTGGAGACGCAGCTCAAGGAAGCGTCCGGCTCCCGCCGCCGCCTGATCGTCACCGACGGCGTCTTCTCCATGGACGGCTACGTGGCGCCGCTGCGCGAGATCTGCGACCTCGCCGACCGCTACGACGCCATGGTCATGGTCGACGACTCGCACGCCGTCGGCTTCGTCGGCCCCGGCGGCCGCGGCACCCCCGAACTGCACGGCGTCATGGACCGCGTCGACATCATCACCGGCACCCTCGGCAAGGCCCTCGGTGGCGCCTCCGGCGGCTACGTCGCCGCCCGCGCGGAGATCGTCGCGCTGCTGCGCCAGCGCTCGCGGCCGTACCTCTTCTCGAACACGCTCGCACCGGTGATCGCGGCCGCCTCCCTCAAGGTGCTCGACCTCCTGGAGTCGGCGGGCGACCTGCGCGAGCGGCTCGCCGAGAACACCGCGCTGTTCCGCTCCCGGATGACCGACGAGGGCTTCGACATCCTCCCCGGCGACCACGCCATCGCCCCCGTCATGATCGGCGACGCGACCGTCGCCGGCCGGATGGCCGAGCTGCTCCTGGAGCGCGGCGTGTACGTGATCGGCTTCTCGTACCCGGTGGTCCCGCAGGGCAAGGCGCGCATCCGCGTGCAGCTGTCGGCCGCGCACTCGACGGCGGACGTGAACCGGGCGGTCGACGCGTTCGTGGCCGCCCGGGCCGCGCTGGGGGCCTGACCTGAGAGAATCGGTCGCATGATCGAAGCGCGGCGGCTCCACATCCTTCGTGCGGTGGCGGACCACCGTACGGTGACGGCGGCGGCCGCCGCGCTGTACCTCACGCCCTCGGCGGTCTCGCAGCAGCTGACCGCCCTGGAGCAGGAGACCGGGCACCGGCTCGTCGAGCGCGGCGCCAAGGGTGTACGGCTCACTCCGGCCGGCGAGATCCTGCTCAGCCACGCCAACGCGGTGCTCGCGCAGTTGGAGCGTGCCGAGGCGGAGCTCGCCGCGTACAGCTCGGGTGCGGCGGGCACCGTCACCGTCGCGTCCTTCGCCACCGGCATCGGGCTGGTGGTGGCGCCGGCGCTGGCCCGCCTCGCCGTCACCGCGCCCGGCATCCGGGTCCGTGTCCAGGACGCGGAGGGCGACGCCAGCCTGCCCATGGTGCTGGACCGGCAGGTCGACATCGCGGTCGCCGTCGAGTACCGGGGCGCCCCGGACGCGGACGACCCGCGCCTGAGCCACGTCCCGCTGTACGCCGAGCCGTTCGACGCGGTCGTCCCGGTCACCCACCGGCTCGCCGACGCCGCCGAGGTGCCCCTCGCCGAGCTGGCCAAGGACCCCTGGATCGGCCCGTACCCCGGCAACCCCTGCCACGACGTGGTCGTCCTGGCCTGCGAGAACGCCGGATTCCAACCCCGCCTCGAACATTCCTCGGACGACTTCCGGGCAGTCGTCGCGCTGGCCTCGGCGGATGCCGGGGTGGCCCTGGTGCCGCGCTCGGCCCTGCGCGGCATGGACCTCACGGGCGTGGTCGTGCGCCCGGTCGACGGCGTCGCGCCCACCCGCCGGGTGTTCGCGGCCGTACGCCGCGGAGCGGAGGACCATCCGCTGATCAGGCCGGTGCTGGAGGCGTTGACGAAGGCGCTGACGGAGCCCGCGGGCGTGGAATGAGAGCTGGAGTCTGACTCGTATCTGGGATAGCGTCCCGGATATGGGAAGTGATGAGAGTGGAGCTCTCGATGCCCGGCTCGGCGCCCGGCTGGCCGAATTGCGGGCCGAACACGGCTGGTCGCTCGGGGAGTTGGCGGAGCGCAGCGGAATCAGCCGCTCGACCCTGTCCCGGGCCGAGCACGCGGAGATCAGCCCCACGGCCTCGCTCCTGAACCGCCTGTGCGGGGTGTACGGGCGGACCATGTCGCAGCTCCTCAGCGAGGTCGAGGCCGAGCCCGCCCTGCTGGTCCGCGCGGCCGACCAGCGGATCTGGGAGGACCGTGCCTCCGGTTTCGTACGGCGGTCGGTGTCCCCGCCGCACCCGGGCCTGCGCGGCGAACTCGTCGAGGGGCGGCTCGCGGCCGGCACCGACATCGCGTACGACCGCCCGCCCGTGCCCGGCCTCGAACAGCACATCTGGGTCCTCGACGGCGCCCTCGACGTGACGGCGCAGGACGTCGAGCACCGCCTCGGGGTCGGAGACTGTCTACGGCTGCGGGTCTGGGGCCCGACACGGTTCTCGTGCCCCGGTCCGCGCGAGGTGCGGTACGCGCTGGCGGTGGTGCTGCCGTGACCACCGTCTCCCGGCTGACACCCGGTCAACTGCTCTCCTCCGTGGAGGAGTTGGCCGATCTGCTGGCCGACACCGTGGACGGCGGAGCCTCGATCGGATTCCTCGCGCCGCTCGACCGTACGGAGGCCGTCGCCTGGTGGACGGAGCGCGCGGCTGCGATGGCCGGCGGCCTGCTGGCCGTGTGGGTCGCGCGGGACGCGGCGGACCGGGTGACCGGCACCGTCGCTCTCGCCTTCCCGGACAAGCCCAACAGCCGCCACCGCGCCGAGCTCGTGAAACTGATGGTGCACCGCGACGGCCGGGGACAAGGCCTCGGTCGCACCCTGCTGACCACCGCCGAACACGCGGCAGCCGCGGCCGGCGTCACCCTGCTGCACCTGGACACGGAGACCGACAGTCCCGCCGAATCCCTGTACCGCTCCGCCGGTTGGACCCCGATCGGGGCGATCCCCGACTACGCGGCCACACCCACCGGCGTACTGCATCCGACGACGATCTTCTACAAGCGGGTGGGACCGGCCTCAAGTGCCGGTGCGTTCACCGCGGCTGCCCGCGGCGGGTGATTGTCAGTGGCATTGGCTACGGTGCGTGTCATGCCGGATGCCGAAGACGTACGCCGTATCGCCCTCTCCCTGCCGGACACGCTGGAGAAGGTCGCCTGGAACATGCCCACGTTCCGGGTCGCGGGGAAGATGTTCGCCACGCTGCCCGAGGACGAGACGTCCATCGCCGTGCGCTGCCCGAAGGAGGAGCGCGACGAACTGGCCGTGGCCGAGCCGCGGAAGTTCTGGATCGCCGACCACGAGGCGGGCTTCGCATGGGTCCGGGTCCGCCTCGCGGCCCTGGAGGACGAGGGCGAACTCCACGACATCCTCGCCGACTCCTGGCGCCAGGCGGCCTCGCCCCGGCTGCTGGAGTCCTACCCGGACCTGGGACTTCCGGCCGTCGACTGAACACCGTCTCCGGCGTCCACCGCGGACCCCAGGAACAAGCACCCGGCATCCGAGTGATCAACCCCCGACCCGCGCCCCCAGGAAGCCACCGATTCGCTCCCGCAGCGAAGCGGCGTCGAGGCCGTGCGCTGCCGTGTGCTCGTCGATGCGTCCGTACCGGCGCAGCTCACGGCGGCCCACGCCGAGGCCGAGGACCCGGTGGGGGACATCGGCGAGCGCGTCGTTGGCGGCGACGGTGGATGTGCCGGCCAGGTACGGCTCGACGAGTACGACGTCTGCGGCGGCCGCCTCCGTTGCCCGGCGCAGCGCTGCCGCGTCGAAGGGACGGACGGTCGTCGCGTAGAGGACGGTGACGTCGAGCCCCTCCGTGGCCTCCAGCACGGAGTCGAGCATCGGCCCCACCGCGACGACCACACCGGCGCGCCCCTCGCGCACGGTGCGGAACCGGGCGCCGTCGACGGCGAGCCCGTGCGCGTTGGACTGCACGGACAGCCGCACGTACACCTTGTCGTCCCCGGCGGCGACCGCGTGCCGCAGCAGGAACTCGGCCTCGTCCGGATGGCCCGGGACATGCACGGTCCAGCCGTCCAGGGTGTCGAGCAGGGCCACGTCGCCGGGCGCCATGTGCGTGTAGCCCCCGGCGGGCCAGTCGAAGGAGGCGGAGGCGCTGACGAGCACCGCGCCCGCGTCCTGGTGCCCGAGGTCCAGCTTGACCTGCTCGAAGGGCCGCTCCACGAGGAAGCTCGCGAACGTGTGCAGCACGGGCCGCAGTCCGGTCAGCGCCAGACCCGCGCCCGCTCCGATCAGGAGCTGTTCACGGATACCCACGTTGATCACCCGCTCCGGATGCTTGCGCAGCGCCTCGGTGAAGCCGTCCTTGCCGATCTCGGCCAGGACGACCGCGACCCGCGGGTCCTCGTCGAGGAGTCGGCTGACGACAGGGGCGAAACGGTCGCGCATGGTGTCCATGGGATGGCGTGTCCTTCCGAAAGGGCGTACGGGCGTGGGGTATGGCGAGGTATGGCGAGCGCCGGGCGAAGAGCCGACCCGGCGGAGCGGCGGACCTCAGGCGTACTTCGGCTCGACCCGGGCGACGACCACGTGGGGGCGGCCGGGGTGGGCCGCGACGAAGGCGGCGTGCAGCGCTTCGTGGTCGTGGCCGTCGACGGTCTGCGCGGACCAGCCCGCGGCCTCGAAGCGGGCGGCGATCCCACCCGGACGGGCA
This sequence comes from Streptomyces sp. SAS_270, assembly GCF_052543295.1. Classification (NCBI taxonomy): domain Bacteria; kingdom Bacillati; phylum Actinomycetota; class Actinomycetes; order Kitasatosporales; family Streptomycetaceae; genus Streptomyces; species Streptomyces sp. SAS_270. The sequence goes on along the minus strand of NZ_JBMNDS010000068.1, from coordinate 34,162 downwards.
TGGCTCGCGGAGGAGTTGTCGATCACGACCGCGTGCAGCCGGTCGAGTCCGGCCGGTCCGGCGTAGGCGATCGCCTCGTGGTTGCTGCCCTCGTCCAGTTCCGCGTCGCCGATCAGCACCCACACCTGCGGCGCGTCGAGCCCCTGCGCGCGCAGCCCCAGCGCCGTCCCGACGGCGAGCGGCAGCCCGTGCCCGAGGGATCCGCTGCCGATCTCGGCGCCGGGCACCAGGACACGGTCCGGGTGGTGGCCCAGCGGCGAGTCGTACGAGCCGAAGCCCGGCAGCCACTCGACGGGCAGGAATCCCTTTGCGGTGAGCACGGCGTAGTACGCCATCGGCCCGTGCCCCTTGGACAACAGGAACCGGTCCCGCTCCGCATCGCCCATCCGCTCCGGCCCGACCCGCAGCACCCGGTCGTAGAGCACCCACAGCGCGTCCAAGGTGGACGTCGCCGCCGGCCCGTGCTTCTCGGCGCCGGTCATCAACCCCATCAGCCGGGGCAGGTCCGCGTAGTCGTAGCGCTCGTATCCGCGCTCTGCTGTGATCGTCATGCCGAGAATCGTGCAACCTCGACCAAACTTGAGGTCAAGCCCAGCCCGTCGGTCTCCGGCACCCGCTCGAACCCCGATGGACTCCGAATAAAGGAGTGCGCGACCACCAGCCCGAGTGCGGTATTGTTTCCGTGCACGTGCGGCCCGGGGAAACCCCAGGTCAGACGGGTATCGGGACGTGGCGCAGCTTGGTAGCGCACTTGACTGGGGGTCAAGGGGTCGCAGGTTCAAATCCTGTCGTCCCGACCAGCTTTGATGCAGGTCGGAAGCCGTTCTCTCGTTTACGGGAGGGCGGCTTTTCGTGTTCCTGGGGGGCTGGTGGTCGCGCTGTGGTCGCGGGCCGGACTTGGGGATGGTCCGCGGTGGCGTCGAAAGACGGGCGGGGCGGGGGAGCGGCGCCGGTGGGGGGACTCGCGGAGTCGCTGGATGCGGTCGCGCGGTGAGCGCCGCTGCTTCTGCCGGGTCTGCCGCTCGGCTCTCCAATGTCCGCCAGTCCATGTGGCCGTGGCCGCTGCGGTGCAGCAGGCCGCGTCAGCCGTCAGGTCGTCGCTCACTGGAGAAGATCGTCTGCCTGGCCTCTCCCGGCGGGCGCTGACACGCGAATACCGGCACGCGAATACCGGCACGCGCCAAGATGGCCCGGCAGGGGTCCGGGCCGCCTTGGATCGATGGGATCAGGCGGGCTGCGGGGCGGGCCTTGCCGGAGCGGCCGCGACCTCGCGGGTCTCGTGCATCATCAACAGGCCGTTGACGACCATCAGCGTCGCGGTCAGGCCGTGGACCCCGAGGGCGGTGGCCACGGAGCCGTGGTGTGCCAGGACGGTGGTCATGTCGCCGTACGCGGCGAGGGCCTCCACCAGCAGCACCCAGCCCAGCGCCCGGCGGTGGCCCGTCACCAGCAGGGTGCCCAGGACCAAGGCCATGACGACATCGCGGATTCCCTTGATGATCAGGAAGCCGCCGCCGTCGCCGGAGGGCCAGCTCGGCAGGCCGAAGCCCGCTGCTGTCGTATCAGGGCTCACGATGAACTCCGTCCCGAACCAGAGGATGAAGAGGATGAAGGCGGCGGTCAGGACGGTGTTGATCTTCTTCAGCGGCATTGTTCTTCTCCTTGCGAGTCTTCGTGGGATTGGGGGAGCCAGGTGAGGGCGGTGTGGATGTGGCGGGCCTGGCGAGGGCGGCCGAGGATGCGCCAGATGCCACTCGTGCACCGGCGTGGGGAGGGCGACAGGAGCGTGGCGCGCTCGTCGGCTCCGGCGGTGGCCGCCCCACGCCGGGGCCCGCGCATCCAGCCGGGGCAGCGCGGCCTCAACGCGATCGTGCTGGGCCTGCACGCGCAGGACGATGTCCCTCCGGATCGACCCGGGACAGGAGCGGCGGCCACAGCGGTTCGGGTCGGCCGCGCCCGCGCCCGCACCATCTCCTGCGGCTACAGCTGCCCTGTCATGCGTTGATCTGCTCGAAGATGTGCGGGTACGACACGATGTCGTCGGGGAACTCGGCCGCCATGCGCTGGAACTCCGGGCTGCCCAACGCAGTGGCGAGTGCCTCGGTCGACTCCCAGACCGCGATGTTCATCAGCAACTGACTGTCCGCCGTTCCCTTGTGCATCTGCAGGGAGATGAATCCCGGCTGAGCTTTCATGAACTCGGCCTGCCTGCGAAAGAGGGCCAGGAACGATTCAGTCCTGTCCTTGGGGACGAAGAAGGTGTTGGCCAGGACGATGGGTCCGGTCTCCTCCTTGAACTGCGCGAACATCGGCGTGTGCGGGTCGAGACTCTGCAGCTTGGCCATTCGTCGGTACTTCCTCTCACGATCGGTCAGTGGGTGTCACTGGGGCCCGCATCCTGCGGTTACGAGCGAAGTTCGAGGGTGCTGAGGACCGGGCGGGCGAGCCCGCGGGGTCAGACGAGGGCGGCGACCAGCAGCGCGAAGGCGGCGATGATGACGGCGACGCGGACGTAGTGGAAGCGGAGCCAGCGGTTCATCTGCTCCTTCCAGTCGGCGGGCCGGTTGTCAGGGGTCCATGTCTTGTTCCGGTTGTTGATCGGGACGAGCAGCAGGATCGACATGACCACGCTGAGGATCAGCAGCGCGCCGGCGGTGACCACGAGGCCGGTGCCGTGGTGGTGCCGTCCGGCGACGGCCCATATGCCGACGAGGACGAGCGAGCCGATGTACCAGACCGGCATCACGGCGCCGAGCATCCGGCCGCCGTGAGCATGGCCGAGTTGGCCGCTGTCCTCCGGGAGGGCGTTGAGGATCGGGTTCATGACGAAGGCGACGGCGAATTCCACCCCCACCATCACGCCGACGACCACGGTGGTGACGACCTCGAGTGCGTTGAGCATGATGACCCTCTCGACATCTAGTGTTGCTAGCTGATGAAGCAACGCTAGTACTGCTGCCGCTCTCTTGTCTAGCGGTGCTAGGATCGAATCATGTCGGTACAGGAACGCAAGGAACGCGAACGGGCGGAGCGCGAGCGCCTCATCGTGGCGACAGCCCGCGAACTCGCCGAGCAGCAGGGCTGGGACGCGGTCACCACCCGCCGGCTCGCCGAGCGCATCGAATACAGCCAGCCCGTCCTCTACAGCCACTTCCGCGGCAAACGCGAGATCATCGGCGCCGTCGCCCTCCAGGGCGCCACCGAGATGGCCGAGGCGGTGCGGGCCGCGACAGCCGCCGCGGACGGCCCGCGCGCCCGGGTGTACGCCCTCGCCCGCGCCTACCTCGACTTCGCCGAACGCAACCCGGCGGTCTACGACGCCATCTTCCAGCTCGACGGCGGCCTCGCGTACGCGCAGGAGGAAACCCCGGAACCTCTCAAGGACGCTTTCGCCGCGCTGCTGGAGTGCCTCGGCGAGGTCGCCGGGGACGGCATCGCCCCGGGGCTGTTCACCGAGGTCTTCTGGGCATCCCTGCACGGGGTGGCGACCCTGACCCGGTCGGGCCGGCTGCCGCCGGAGGACACCGAGCCGAGGCTGGAACTGCTGGTGGACCGGCTACCCGTGGTCTGACCCACCATCCCGGCAGGCGTGCGGCCGAGGATCTCGGAGCCCGCCGCTGCCTGCCTGCGGCCCACATGACGCAGCCGCAGTTCGCCGGCCCTCCGTACCCCAAAGGGCACTCGCCCCGGACGCTGCGATGCTCATTGATCACGACCCGATACGCGCCCTGACGCCGCGTCATTCGCCGGCGCCCTCGTCCTCGTCGAGGTGGGCGGTCGCTGGGTCACGGAGTTGGCGCAGGCCCTCGCGTGGCGGGCGGGCGGGAAGTCGTAGCGGCCCAGGCAGTTGAGGTTGGCGTGCTTCAGCGGGGAGACCCGGGCCGCGTCCTCGTCGGGACGTCATGCTCCCGCTCCTCGGGCGGCAGGGCCCGCAGGTGGTCGACGCCGGCGTCGAGGTAGCGGGCTGTCCAGAGCACGGCGGCCTCCAGGACCAGGCCGAGCGCGCCGAACCGGTCTTCTTGTCCCGTCCGGCATGTCTGCATGATCTGGCCGCGCTTGCCTGCGGAAACGCAAAAGGGCCCCACTTCTCAACCGAGAAGGAGAGCCCTGTCCGCGTCCGGGCCGGCCGACGTGGCCGGCCCGGACGTCAGGAGCTGGATCAGACCAGGTCGAACCGGTCAAGGTTCGAGACCTTGACCCAGGCCGCGACGAAGTCGTTCACGAACTTCTCCTTCGCGTCGTCGCTCGCGTAGACCTCGGCCAGCGCGCGCAGCTCGGAGTTGGAGCCGAAGACGAGGTCGGCACGGGTGCCGGTCCACTTGACCTCGCCGGTGGCGGCGTCGCGGCCCTCGAAGGTGTTCTGGTCCTCCGAGGTGGACTTCCACGCCGTGCCCATGTCGAGCAGGTTGACGAAGAAGTCGTTGGTCAGCTTGCCCGGCGTGGTGGTGAGGACGCCGTGCGCGGAGCCGCCCTGGTTGGCGCCCAGGACGCGCAGGCCGCCGACGAGGACGGTCAGCTCGGGGGCGCTCAGGGTGAGCAGGTTGGCGCGGTCGAGCAGCAGGTACTCGGCCGGCAGGCGGTTGCCCTTGCCGATGTAGTTGCGGAAGCCGTCCGAGGTCGGCTCCAGCGCGGCGAAGGACTCCACGTCGGTGTGCTCTTCGGTCGCGTCCACGCGGCCCGGGGTGAAGGGGACCTCCACGTCGTGACCGGCGTCCTTGGCGGCCTTCTCGACGCCGACGGCACCGCCGAGGACGATCAGGTCGGCCAGCGAGACCTTCTTGGCACCGGAGTTGAAGCCGGCCTGGACGCCCTCGAGGACGCGCAGGACCTGGGCGAGCTCGTCCGGGTCGTTGGCCTCCCAGCCGCGCTGCGGCTCCAGGCGGAGGCGGGCGCCGTTCGCGCCGCCGCGCTTGTCGCTGCCGCGGAACGTCGAGGCCGACGCCCACGCGGTGGAGACCAGCTGCGAGACCGTCAGACCCGAGTCGAGGAGCTTGGCCTTCAGGGCCGCGATGTCGGCGGCGTCGATGACCTCGCCCTCGGCCTCCGGCAGCGGGTCCTGCCAGATCAGCGTCTCCGCCGGGACCTCCGGGCCGAGGTACAGCGACTTCGGGCCCATGTCACGGTGGGTCAGCTTGTACCAGGCGCGGGCGAAGGCGTCCGCGAATTCGGCCGGGTTCTCGTGGAAGCGCTTCGAGATCTCGCCGTAGATCGGGTCGAAGCGCAGCGAGAGGTCGGTGGTGAGCATCGTGGGCAGCTTCTTCGAGTCGCTGTGGGCGTCGGGGATGATCGCCTCGGCGTCCTTGGCCACCCACTGGTTGGCGCCGGCGGGGCTCTGGGTGAGCTCCCACTCGTAGCCGAAGAGGATGTCGAAGAAGTCGTTGCTCCACTGGGTGGGCTTGGTGGTCCAGGTGACCTCCAGACCACTGGTGATCGCGTCGCCGCCCTTGCCGCTGGCGTGGGTGGACTTCCATCCCAGGCCCTGCTCGGCCATGGAGGCGGCCTCGGGGTCGTTGCCGACCGCGTCGGCCGGGCCGGCGCCGTGGGTCTTGCCGAAGGTGTGACCACCGGCGATCAGCGCGACGGTCTCCTCGTCGTTCATCGCCATGCGGCGGAACGTCTCGCGGATGTCGCGGGCCGCGGCCAGCGGGTCCGGGTTGCCGTTCGGGCCCTCCGGGTTGACGTAGATGAGGCCCATCTGGACCGCGCCGAGCGGGTTCTCGAGCTCACGGTCGCCGGTGTAGCGCTGGTCGTCGAGCCAGGTGGTCTCGGGACCCCAGTACACGTCCTCGTCGGCCTCCCAGACGTCCGCGCGGCCGCCGCCGAAGCCGAAGGTGCTGAAGCCCATCGTCTCCAGCGCGACGTTGCCCGTGAGGATCAGGAGGTCGGCCCAGGAGATGGACTGGCCGTACTTCTTCTTCACCGGCCACAGCAGACGGCGGGCCTTGTCGAGGTTGCCGTTGTCCGGCCAGCTGTTCAGCGGCGCGAAGCGCTGCTGGCCGCGGCCGCCACCGCCGCGGCCGTCGCTGATGCGGTAGGTGCCGGCGCTGTGCCAGGCCATACGGACCATCAGCGGGCCGTAGTTGCCGAAGTCGGCCGGCCACCAGTCCTGCGAGGTGGTCAGTACCTCGGCGATGTCCTGCTTCACGGCAGCGAGGTCAAGGGCCTGGAACGCCTCGGAGTAGTCGAACTCCGCGCCGAGCGGGTTCGCCACGGCGGGGTCCTTGGCGAGGATCTTCAGGTTCAGTCGCTCCGGCCACCACTGGCGGTTGCCGCCGCCCTGCGTCGGGTGCGGGGCACGGTCGTGCGCGACCGGGCAGCCACCGGTGCCCTCGACCTTGGGGTCGGTGACGATTGCATCGGGGTTCTCAGACATGGGAATCCTTCCGGACCAGACAGATCATGGTGGTCAGGTACTGAGGGCGGTGGAACAGGTGGGGCACAGGCCCCAGTAGATGACCTCGGCCTCGTCGATGGCGAAGCCGTGGTCGTCGGACGCAGTCAGACAGGGGGCCACGTCGACCGCGCAGTCGACGTCGGCGACGACGGCGCACGACCGGCATATGACGTGGTGGTGGTTGTCGCCGACGCGGCCTTCGAACCGGGCCGGGCTGCCGGCCGGTTCGATGCGGCGTACGAGTCCGGCGGCGGTGAGGGCGTGCAGGGCTTCGTATACGGCCTGAACGGATATATGGCCCACGCGAGCGCGTACCCCGGTGGCGATGGCCTCGACACCGAGGTGATCACCGTGCCGGACGGTTTCGAGCAGCGCGACGCGGGCGGCCGTCACCCGCAGGCCGGCACCGCGCAGCTGCTCGGCGGTGGTCGGACTCTGGGATGCGGTCATGACGTCAAACCTATCCTCATAAACACGAACGATTCAAGAAAACGATCCATCAAAGTTTAGAAGAAGAGGTGTCGCAGCGGTCGGCCCGGCGGCCGGCCCGCGATTTCCGGGTGGGTACGAGGTGGGTAAGAGGTGGGTACGAGGTCCGGGACCGCCTCCCGCGGGGCCGCTCCCGGCGGCCGATACCCGCCTGTGTCGGGACCGGTCCGGGTGGTATGCCAGGGGGCGTGCGCCGTCGTGCGCGGTCGTACGGCGCCCCCCGCGGTCGTACGGCGTCGTCGGCAGCCGCCCCTCAGTCCTTCCGCCCTCAGTCCTTCCGCCCTCAGTCCTTCCGCTCTCCGTCCCCCCGCTCTCCGTCCTCCGCCCTTCGCGCAGTCCTTCCCGCCGCTTCGTTCTTCCCGACCGCGCTCGTTCCGGGACACGCTCCCGGTCATCCCGGCCTCACCGGTCGCGGCGGCCGGGCAACGTATCTTCTGGGCGCGGACTTCCGTCCGACCCGAAGGCCTTCGGGCCCATGTCCTGTCCGGCCCGTGACGCACCACGGCCGCTCGGAGGAACCATGACGCAGACATCCGATCCCGCACCGACGCCCGCGATCCGCCAGGTGACGGCGGTGCTGAGGAATCCCCGGGTCTGGGCCACCCCCACCGTCCTGCTCACCCTGCTGGCCCTGCTGCTGCCGTTGTTCTACATGGGCGGTGTCCTCAACCCGCGCGGGAACCTGCACGAGATGAGGATCGGCCTGGTCAACAGCGATCAGGGGGCCCTGGTGGGCGGCAGGCAGCAGAACTTCGGGCGCCAGATCACCGCCTCCGTCAAGAAGGCCGGAGACCGGAGCGACAAGATCGACTGGCGACTGCTCAGCAGGGCGGAGGCACAGGAGCAGCTGGAGTCCGGGAAGCTCTACGGCGCCCTGGTGGTCCCGGCGGGGTTCACCACATCGGTGGCCGGGCTGGCCGATCCGCGCACCAAGAACCCCACGCGCCCCACCATGACCGTCCTGACCAACCCCTCCATGGGAAGCCTGGGGTCCTCGCTGGCCCAGCAGACCTCGCAGAAGACCGCCCAGCAGGCCTCGATCGAGCTGGGCAAGACCCTGACGAGCCAGTTGAGCGGCAGCGGTACGGCGATCTCCGGGCCGCTGCGACTCGTCCTCGCCGACCCGGTCGCGGTCACCGTCCAGCAGGGGCACCCCATCGGCGACCACAGCGGGCTCGGGCTGTCGGCGCTGTACTACACGCTGCTGTTGATCCTCGCCGGGTTCCTCGGCGCCAACATCATCAGCAACGGCGTGGACGTCGCCCTGGGCTACGTCGACAACGAGATCGGCCCCTGGATGGTCCGGCACCCCGTCGTGGCCATCAGCCGCACCCGCACCCTCGCCGTCAAGTGCGTCATGTCGGTGGTGCTGGCCGCCGTCACCTCATCGGTGATCATGGCCGCCACCGTCGGCATCCTGAACATGGACGCCGCTCATCTGCCCATGCTCTGGGTGTTCTCCTTCTGTGCGACCGCCGCCGTAGGACTCGGTGTCCAGGCCATCAACGCCGCTTTCGGCGGGCTGGGGCAGCTGGTCAGCATGTTCGTCTTCATCGTCATGGGCATCCCGTCCTCCGGAGCGACCGTCCCGCTGGTCGCGGTGCCCCCGTTCTTCCGCGGGCTGGCGATCTTCGAGCCGATGCGGCAGCTCACCGACGGCGTGCGCTCGATCCTCTTCTTCGACGCGCGCCTGGACGCCGGACTGGGCCGTGCCTGGGTCATGACCGCCATCGGAATCGCCGCCGCCCTCCTCTTCGGCTTCGCGATGACCCTCTACTACGACCGCAAGGGCCATCGCCGCGTCGTCCCGCAACTCACCTGACCGGGTCACCTGACCAGGTCCGGCCGCCCGCCTCGCCGCAACCCGGGGGACCGCAAGCGCCGACCGGGGTACCGGATTCCGGAGTCGGATCGCCCGCTCTGCTGTTCAATGAAGCTGAACACAGCTCGGCGGTGAAGGGAGTTGCCCGTGTCTCCTGCGGTCGTGCCGCCCCTCGGCGCGCGGATCCGGCGGGCGCGCCTGGAGCGAGGCGTGAGCCTGCGCGCTCTCGCGCGCGAGATCGGGGTCTCCGCGAGTCTGATCTCGCAGATCGAGACCGGCAAGAGCCAGCCGTCGGTGAGCACGCTGTACGCGATCACGACAGCCCTGGGCATCTCCGTGGAGTCGCTCTTCGACGCCCGGGAGGCGACGGCTGCGGCCCCGGCGGCCGTGGGGGCACCGGCCACCGTCCTGCACGCCCTCGCCGCGTTCGCCGCCGACCCCGGCCGCCGCATCGGACCGCTGGTCGGTGCCGAGGAGCGGGAGAGGCTGGAGCTGGACTCGGGCGTGGTGTGGGAGCGCCTCGGCCATGTCCCCGGCACGGACGTCGACTTCCTGCTCGTGACCTACCGCCCCGGCGGCTCCTCCTCCGGATCCGGCGGCCTGATGCGGCACGCGGGAACCGAGTACGGCGTTCTGACCTCCGGCGAACTGGTCCTCACCCTCGGCTTCGACGAGTACACGATCCGCCCCGGCGACGCGGTCAGCTTCGAGTCGACCACTCCGCACCGCTACCGCAACGACGGCTCCGAACCGGCCGTGGGCGTCTGGTTCGTGTTCAGTACCACTTGACACTCCCGCTCTGCGGTCGTTCACTCCGGTTGGGGGTGGTCTCCATGACGATCCGCACATTCGGGCCGAACGCGGTCGACTGGGAAGAGCGCATCGACTTCGACCGGCTGCGCAAGGAACGCCTCGCCCGGCTGCACGAGGCGCTCAACCGCTCGGAGCTGGGCGCCGTGCTCAGCTTCGACTTCGCCAACATCCGCTACATGTCGTCCACCCACATCGGCACCTGGGCCATGGACAAGCTGATCCGCTTCGCGCTGCTCGTCCGCGGCGGCGACCCGATCGTCTGGGACTTCGGCTCCGCCGCCCGCCACCACCAGCTCCACAACCCCTGGCTGGACTACAGCGACGGCAAGGAAGGACCGCCGACCGGCGCCCGGGCCGGTATCTCGACCCTCCGCGGCGCCTTCCACCCGGACGCCGGCATCGCCGGGGACGTCGCCGCGAAGATCGCCGCCGAGCTGCGCGAACACGGCCTGGCGGGCGAGCCGTTGGGCGTCGACCTCGTCGAGATGCCGATCCTCATGGCACTGCGCGCCCAGGGCATCGACGTCGTCGACGGACAGCAGGTGTTCCTCCGGGCCCGCCGCACCAAGTCGCGCGACGAGATCTCCCTGCTCACCCAGGCCTGCGCGATGGTCGACGCCGCCTACGAGGAGCTCTACGGCTACCTGCGCCCCGGCGTCCGGGAGAACGAGTGCGTGGGGCTCGTCAGCAAGGTGCTGTACGACCTGGGCAGTGAGTACGTCGAGGGCGTCAACGCCATCTCGGGGGAGCGCTGTTCACCGCACCCCCACGTCTTCAGCGACCGGCTGATCCGCCCCGGTGATCCCGCCTTCTTCGACATTCTGCACAGCCACCTCGGCTACCGCACTTGCTACTACCGCACCTTCGCCGTCGGCAGCGCCTCGGGCGCGCAGCGCGACGCGTACGTCCGCTGCCGGGAGTACATGGACGAGGCGATCGCCCTGGTGCGACCCGGCGCGACCACCGCCGACATCGTCCAAGTGTGGCCGCGCGCCGAGGAGTTCGGCTTCGCCGACGAGACGGCCGCCTTCGCGCTGCAGTACGGCCACGGAGTGGGCCTGTCCATCTGGGAGAAGCCGATCTTCAGCCGCCTCGTCTCGCTCGACCACCCCGAAGTCCTCGAAGAGGGCATGGTGTTCGCCCTGGAGACGTACTGGCCCGCGAAGGACGGCTGGTCGGCGGCGCGCATCGAGGAGGAGCTCGTCGTCACCGCCGACGGCTGCGAGGTGATCACCAAGTTCCCGGCCGAGGAACTCCTCGTCGCGGGCCGCAAGTACTGGACCGTCGGAGGCGAACTGAACACCCGGCGCGAGGCCCAGTCCCACCTCAACACCCGAGGCGGGACGCGCTGATGGACGGCCCCGAACTCCTCGCGCTCTACGAACGGATGGCGATCATCCGCCGTACCGAGAAGGCCGCCCACGACCTGTTCCTGTCCGGGCTGGTCAAGGGCACCACACATCTGGCCGCCGGACAGGAGGCGATCGCCGTCGGCGCGAGCGCGGCCCTGCGCCCCGACGACTACGTCTTCGCCACCTACCGCGGCCACCATCACGCCCTCGCCCGCGGTGCCACCCCCGAGGAGTGCCTGGCCGAACTCATGAGCCGGGCAACGGGGTTGTGCCGGGCCAAGGGCGGCTCCATGCACCTCACCAAGGCGTCCGCCGGCATGCTCGGCTCGTACGCCATCGTGGGCGCCCATCTGCCGATGGCGGTCGGCGCCGCCTGGTCCGCCCGGCTGCGCGGCACCGAACAGATCGCGGTGGCCTTCTTCGGCGACGGCGCCACCAACATCGGCGCCTTCCACGAGGCGCTCAACCTCGCCGCCGTATGGAAACTGCCGGTGCTCTTCGTGTGCGAGAACAACCTCTACATGGAGTACACGCCCATCGCCGAGGTCACGGCGGTCGCCCGGCCGGCGGCGGACCGCGCCCCCGCGTACGGCATCACGGGCGAGGTCGTCGACGGCAACGACGTGGTGCTCGTGCGGGAGGCGGTGGGCCGGCTCGCGGACCGGGCGCGGGCGGGGGAGGGGCCGGGCCTGCTGGAGGCGGAGACCTACCGCCACTTCGGGCACAGCCGCACCGACCCGGCGACCTACCGCCCGGCCGAGGAGGTCGAACGCTGGCTGAAACACGACCCGTTGGACCTCGCCCGCGCCCGGCTCGAAGCTCTGGGAACCACCACACAGGAGGTCGACGCCCGCGTCGAGCGGACGGTCGCGGACGCCGTCGACGCCGCGAAGAGCGCGCCCCCGCCCGACCCCGGCGAGGCACTGACCGACGTATGGGCGGACGGAGGGGCGGCATGGCGGACGTGATCAGCTACCGGGAAGCGGTCGCCGAGGGCATCGCCCGCGAGATGCGCCGCGATACGGCCGTCGTGTGCCTCGGCGAGGACATCGGCGCGGCCGGCGGCGTCTTCAAGACGACCGCCGGGCTCTTCGATGAGTTCGGACCCGACCGGGTGTGGGACACCCCCATCTCCGAACAGGCCATCGTGGGCGCGGCGATGGGCGCCGCGATGACGGGCATGCGCCCTGTCGCGGAGATCATGTTCTCCGACTTCCTCGCCTGTTGCTGGGACTACCTCGCCAACGAGATACCCAAAGTCCGGTACATGACGGGTGGTCAGGTGACAGTGCCGCTAGTCGTGCGCACCGCCAACGGAGGCGGCCTCGGCTTCGGCGCACAGCACTCGCAGGCCACCGAGAACTGGGCGTTCACCGTCCCCGGCCTGAAGATCGCGGCACCGGCGACACCCGCCGACGTGATCGGCATGATGGCCGCCGCCATCCGCAGCGACGACCCCGTCGTCTTCTTCGAGCACAAGGGACTGCTCGCCACCAAGGGCCCGCCCGCGCCCCCGGACCACCTGGTCGAACTGGGCCGCGCGGCCCTCGTCCGCGCGGGCGGCGACGTCACACTGGTGGCGCTGGCCTCGATGGTGCCCGTGGCGCTGGCCGCCGCCGAGGAGCTGGCCCGCGAAGGCATCGAGGCGGACGTGATCGACCTGCGCTGCCTGGTGCCGCTGGACGCCGCCACCGTACTCGCCTCACTCGCCCGGACCTCCCGGCTGGTCACCGTGGAGGAGAACCCGTACCAGGGCGGGTGGGGCGGCACGCTCGTGTCGATCGTCGCCGACGAGGGATTCGGCCTGCTGGACGCACCCGTGCGACGGGTGGCGGGGGAGTGCGTCCCGCTGCCGTTCGCGGACGCCCTGGAAGAACAGGTCATTCCCACCGCCGAAAAGGTCGTGGCGACGGTCCGCCGTCTCGCCGCGTACTGACCGCCGCTCACCCAACACCCCACGGGAGGAAGGGCCATGCCCCATCGGATGCTCCTGCGCTCGGGCCATGTCGTCTCGATGGACCCCGACATCGGGGACCTGCCCCAGGGCGACATCCTCGTCGAGGACGGCAGGATCACGGCGGTTGCCCGCGAGATCCCCGCCGCGGACGACGCCGAAGTGCTCGACATGAGGGGCCGTATCGTCGTCCCCGGCTTCGTCGACACCCATCGCCACACCTGGGAGGCGCCGATCCGCGGCTGCGCGCCCGACGCCACCCTCGACGACTACTTCGTGGACGTCCTCGATACGTTCGCGCCCCTCTACACACCCGAGGACGTGTACGCGGGCAACCTCGCCGGCTCCCTGGAATGCCTCGACGCGGGCATCACCACGCTCGTCGACTGGTCGCACATCAACAACACGCCCGAGCACCCCGACGCCGCGGTCCAGGCCCTGGCGGAGACCGGTATCCGCGCGCAGTACGCGTACGGCAGCGCCAACACCTCACTCGCCGACTACTGGTTCGACAGCAAGATCGCGATACCGGGCGACGACGTCCGGCGCATCCGCGAGCGCCATTTCGCCTCCGACGACGGCCTGTTGACGATGGCGCTGGCCACCCGCGGCCCCGGCTTCTGCATCAACGACGTCGTCATCTCCGAATGGGCCCTCGCCCGCGAGCTGGACCTCCCGATCACCGTGCACGTCGCCATGGGCCGCCTGGCCGGCCGCTTCGGCATGGTCAAGCAGCTCCACGGCCTCGGCCTGCTCGGCCCTGACACCACCTACGTCCACTGCTGCTACCTCAGCGAGGAGGAGTGGCGGATGGTCGCCGACAGCGGCGGTACGGTCTCGATCGCACCGCAGGTCGAGACGCAGATGGGGCACGGCTGGCCGCCCGTGATGAAGGCGATCGAGCACGGACTGCGGCCGAGCCTGAGCATCGACGTGGTCACCACCGTCCCCGGCGACATGTTCACCCAGATCCGCGCGGCCTTCGCGGCCGAGCGCGCCCGCGTCAACGCCGCCTGCTGGGAGGCAGATGTCGCCATCCCCGAAACGATGTTGACGGCGCGTCAGATGCTGGGCATCGCCACGCTCAACGGCGCGCACGTCGCCCGGCTGGAGGACCGCACCGGCTCCCTCACCCCCGGCAAGCGTGCCGACATCGTCGCGATCGACGCCACCGCGCTCAACGTCGCTCCGGTGCACGACGCGGCGGCCGCGGTCACGCTGAGCGCGGACGTGTCCAACGTGGACACCGTCATCGTCGACGGCATGGTCCGCAAGCGGGACGGCAGGCTGCTCGCCGACACCGGGCGGGCGCGGCGGCTGGTGGAGGAGTCGCGGGACCGGCTGCTGGCGGCGAAGGAGGCGAGGGACCGGGCATGACCTCCTTCCTGGTGCGCAGGGTCGCGAACGCGCCCGATCTCCCCTACGACCTCGACGGGTTCCGGCGCCGAGCGGTCGTCGCCGAGGAGGACGGCAGTGTGCACACCGGCTTCGGCATCTGCGAGCTACGGCCGGACGGTGTGGTGGGCCCACATGTGCACTCGTACGAGGAGACGTTCCACATGGTGTCGGGAACCGTGATCCTCGACGTGCCGGAAGGCTCGTACCTCCTCGAAGAGGGCGACTACGGTCTGCTGCCCACCGGAATGCCGCACGCCTGGCGCGGCGCCGGGGACACCGTCGCGCGCTGGGCGGACATGCGCGCGCCCGTCCCGCGGGCCCGCTACGGGTACGACACCCAGCCGGTGCCCGCACTCCCGGCCCGGCACCCGGTCCGCATCGACGTCCGTGATCCGCGCACCCGCCTGTTCGGGCACTTCGAACGGGCGCAGATGGACCCCGGCAAGCAGTCCCAGGACCTGCTGGCGGCATCGGCGAGCATGCGTACCGCACTGCTCGTCTACAGCGGCATCACCGTCAAGATGATGGTGGACGCCGACCTGGGGGCGGTGTCCTCAACCATGTTCATGGTGCAGTACGCCCCGGACGGTGTGGCCGGCACACACGACCATCCGTTCGAGGAGACGTATCTGATCCTGGAAGGAACCGTGGACGCCACCTTCGACGGCGAGCGGCACCGGCTCGGCCCGGGCGACGCAGCCTGGGCGGGGGCCGGTTGCGTGCACGGGTTCGCCAACGCCGGTGACACTCCGGTGCGCTGGCTGGAGACACAGGCGCCGCAACCGCCCTCGCGCCACTCCTACCGCTTCACCCGGGACTGGGATCATCTGCGCACGGCGCTGGAGGAGAAGCCATGAACAGCGTGGTCGTCATCGGAGGCACCTCGGGGATCGGCCGCGAGATCGCCCGGTTCCGCGCCGAGCGCGGTGACGAGGTGATTCTCACCGGCCGCGAGGCCCACCGGGCGGCCACGGTCGCCAAGGAGATCGGCGCGGCCCGCGGCATCGCCCTCGACCTCTCCCGGCCGCGGGGGATCGCCGGGGCGCTGGCGGACCTCGGCCGCGTCGACCATCTCGTCCTCGTCGGCATCTCCCGCGACGACAACCGCGTCGCCGCTTACGACATCGACGCCGCCCTCCACCTCGTCACGCTCAAACTCGTCGGCTACACCGAGGTCGTGCACACGCTGCACCCGCGGCTGCACGACGAGAGCGCCGTCGTCCTGTTCGGCGGACAGGCCAAGGAACGGCCGTACCCGGGCGCGACGACCGTGGCCACAGTGAACGCGGGCGTGACCGGCCTGGTGCACACCCTCGCCACCGAGCTGGCTCCCGTCCGGGTCAACGCCGTGCACCCGGGCGTCGTCGGCGACAGCCCCTACTGGGCGGCCAAGCCGGAGGAGGTCCTGGCGGGTCTGCGCGCACGAACGCCCACCGGCCGGCTGGCCACCATGCGGGACGTGGTGGACGCCGTGGACTTCCTGCTCCGCAACCGCTCGGTCAACGCGGTCAACCTCGGCGTGGACGGAGGCTGGCTGCTGAGCTGAGCTGAGGGCGGCGGCCGGCGCTGTCCCACCGTCGAATCACGTCTGCGCGGGCGTCGTCGACTCACGCGTGTGCGGAGGCGTCGTCAAGGATCTCCTGCGCCACGTTCTTGTCCAGCGCCGTCCGCACCAACGCCGCCGCGAACAGGGCCGGTTCGGTGGCGCCGGTGATCCTGGCCAACCGGCCGGGACTGTCCGGAAGGCCCAGGCGGCGCGCACCCTCCAGGGTCTTGGCGTCGAAGCGCGGCGCCACCTCCGGCCAGACGAGCTGGACCTCACGCAGGAAGATGTCCGCCCCGGCCGGCCCGAGGCCGGGCACCTCCTGGAGCAGCGCGCTCAGCCGCGCCATGTCCCCGTCGGCCTCGTCCCGCATACGCCGCAGGTCGCCGCCCCAACGATCCATCAGAAGTTGTGCTCCGTCGCCGAGTTGGGTAGACGTGCGCTCGTCGTAACGCCGGTAGCCGCCTCGGCCGAGGGCATCCACCCGCTCTTGCCAGGTCGCGGCCGCCATGCTCCGGGGATCGCGCAGGCCCGCCTCGGACAGGGCGCGCGCCGCCGCGACCGCGGTCGAGCTCCGGATGCGTGCGCTCAGCAGACACGCCAGCACGAGGAGGCGGTACAGCGGCTGCGGCGTGTTCCTCAGGCGGATGCCCGCCTCCTCGGCGTACGTGCGCCCGCACGAGGCGACGAGTCGCTCGATCACTTGCTGCTGTCTGGCGCCCATGGTCCAGGCCCCTTGTCGGGAGCGGCCGGCGTGGCTTCGACCAGCCTATGAATGGGGTGGCTTGAGGGGATCGTGCCCCACTGTCATCAGACGGTGGCGGCGCCGGGTGTCGTCGGCCTCGGGCTCGTTCGCCTCGTCCCGCTGAGCGGTGACGCTGTCCACGACCTCGTACATGACGCGGATGTCGTCGTCGGTGAGATCCGTGCGCCGCTTCTGCAGGATCGCGAGGACGTGCTGCCCGGTCGGCGTGCCCGCCTGTTCCGGCAGCGGCTCGGTCTCCTCGCCGGCGTCACGGACCCGCAGCCAGGTCGCCAGTTCCTGGGAGGTCATGTTCACCACGCGGTGGAACTCGGCCCACAGCGCGTCGAGTTCAAGGGCGTCCGTCATCGCGTACCCCTCTCATCCCTGTGCTCGTCGCGGAGTGCCGGTCAGTCGCCGGCCCGGCTGTTCTCGGCCTGGAACATCCAGAACTGCTTCTCCAGCTCGGCGGTGATGCCGATGAGCAGATCCTGGCTGACAAGATCGGACTCCTCGGTCGCCGCGATACGTTCGCGCAGCCGCCGGATCGCGGTCTCCAGCGCCTCCACGAGCAGGCTCACGACCTCGGTGTCCTGCAGCCAGCCGTCCTTGGGGACGGGCAGGGTGCCGCTCTGCGCCACGGTCTCGGGACGCCCGTCCGGCGGAACGCCGAGCGCCGCCGCACGCTCCGCCACCGTGTCGGCGTAGTCGCGTGCCGTGGCGACCACCTCGTCGAGCTGAAGATGGATCGTCCGGAACCGGGGACCCACGATGTTCCAGTGGGCCTGCTTCCCGATGAGTGAGAGTCCGAGAAGATCCACGAGGGTGTCCTGCAGCGCATCCCCGGTGACCTGTCGGGCCAGGTCGGAGAGCGTGCTCTTCACCACGGTCATACTGAGGTCCTCCTTGTGCCGTCGTCTGTGTCATCGCTCCCCGAGCTCCGTCACGGAACGGGGTGCCACCGGGCGCGGGCAGCGCACCGCCACCACTCCCTGAGGCGCGGGTGCCCAGGACAGCGGGGCGAAAACCGGTGCGCTACGTCCACGACCCCGCCGACCCACAGGTGTCACCTGTCGAGACGCTCCTGACGACGGCGGATGCGTGGGCCTAGCATCGGTTCCCGCATGAACACCATGACGCTCTGGCACCTGACTTCCTGGGAGTTCGCCGCTCTCGCCGCCGCGGCCCTGCTCGTCGGCTTCTCGAAGACCGCCGTGAGCGGGGCCAACACGGTCAGTCTCGCGATCTTCGCCGCTGTCCTGCCCGCCCGCGCCTCGACCGGCGTACTCCTGCCCATCCTCATCGTGGGCGACGTCCTCGCCGTGCTCACCTATCGGCGGCACGCCCACTGGCCGACGCTGTGGCGACTGTTCCCGGCGGTCGCCGCGGGCGTCGTCCTCGGCACGCTGTTCCTGGTGTGGGCCGACGACGGGGCCGTACGGACCTCGATCGGCGCGATCCTGCTGCTGATGGCGGCGGTCACGATGTGGCGCCGCCGGGCCGCCGTCCAGGACGCCGAGCCCGACGCGGTGACAACCCCCACAGGGCGGATCAAGGCCCGCTCCTACGGCATCCTCGGCGGCTTCACCACCATGGTCGCCAACGCGGGCGGCCCCGTCATGTCGATGTACCTCCTGTCGGCCGGCTTCCGGAAACTCGGCTTCCTCGGCACCTCGGCCTTCTTCTTCCTGATCGTCAACATCTCCAAGGTGCCCTTCAGCGTGGGCCTCGGCCTGATCGACGGGCACTCGCTGCTGCTGGACGCGGCGCTCGCGGTGTTCGTGGTGCCGGGTGCACTCCTCGGCAAGTGGGCCGTGACCCGGATCAACCAACGGCTTTTCGAACAGCTGGTCATCGCGGCGACGGTGGTGGGAGGGGTGCAGCTCCTGCTGCGCTGACGCTCTCGTAGGCTCGACGCCATGTCCCCGCACGTCCTGGTCCTCGGCGGTACCACCGAGGCGCGTGAACTCGCCGCCGCGCTCTCGGCGTGCCCCGGTGTGCGCGTGACCTCGTCGCTGGCGGGCCGGGTGTCCCGGCCGGGGCCGCTGCAAGGGGACGTACGCGTCGGTGGGTTCGGCGGGGCGCAGGGGCTGGCCGCCTGGCTGCGCGAGCACGAGGTGGACGCCGTCGTCGACGCCACACACCCCTTCGCCGAGGGCATCACGGCCAACGCGGCGGCGGCCGCGGCGGCGACCGGCATCCCGGACGTGGTGCTGCGCCGCCCGGGCTGGCGCCCCGAACCCGGGGACCGCTGGCATGCGGCGGCCTCCCTCAGCGAAGCTGCCGCGCTGCTGCCCTCGCTGGGCCGCCGCGTCTTCCTCACCACCGGCCGACTCGGCCTCGCGGCCTTCGCCGACCTGCCCGAACTCCACTTCCTCGTACGCTCCGTGGAGCCGCCCGAGCCACCGCTCCCCGCGCACACCGAAGTGCTGCTCGCCCGCGGCCCCTTCACGGTGGACGACGAGACCGCGCTCCTGCGCGAGCACCGCATCGACGTTCTGGTCACCAAGGACAGCGGGGGAGCGGCGACCGCGGCGAAGCTGGTGGCCGCGCGGGGGCTCGGCCTGCCCGTGGTGGTCGTACGACGTCCACCGCTGCCGGAGGGCACGGCCGCGGTCCCGGACGTACCGGGCGTACTGGAGCGGCTGGGCCTCAGGCTTCCGTGACGGACGCACGCATCCGGTCGACGGCGCGCAGCACCTCGTCCCGGTTCTTGGCGCTCTTGATCCAGGCGGGCAGCCGGGCGACGTAGGTCATCTTCCGCCCGTGCTCGTACCAGGGGCCCCGCTCCCGCAGCGAGGCCGCGGCGAACTGCCGGAGCAGCTCCAGGTGTTCGAGGTTGTACGCCCACAACCTGCCGTGACGGGTCCCCGTCCGGAGCCACAGCGGGACGCGGAAGTACGGGTCACGAGCGGGCGCGAGGGAGCTCCCGGAGAACATGACCGATCGTTCGGCCCATGTTCTGGACAGCCCGCAGGCGCGGCAGACGAGGCTTCGAGGATCGAACACCCCGGGCCGGGCGCCGGGTTCGGCCTCCGCGCGCGGCACGACATGAGCGATCCGCTCGCACCGCGGGCAGCGCACCAGAACCGAGTCCACGAACTGGTACTTCGTGTAGAGCGGGTCACGGAAACGGGTCGGTGCGGGGGACATGGACCGAGTATGCGGTCCGCGTGCCCTGCGCGGCACCCGGGTTTCTCAGTGGGCCGCGGCGACTGCCGCCGCCGGGGTGCGCCTCGGGAGTTCCTGGGCCAGGTCCTCTGCGAGGAGGCGCTTGGCGATGGTGTGGACGGCTGCGCGGAGGTCCTCGCTCGACGGGCGGCCGAGGTCCTGCTCGACGCGCTGAGCGAGCCAGCTGCCCCAGGCGTCGCCGATGACCTGTGCCTCGCGCTCGCCCGCCGGGGTGTGCGAGAAGAGGGTGCCTTCCCGGGTGAGGTAGCCCTCGTCGACCATGCGGTCGAAGACCGGCACCAGGATCTCGGGAGGCAGGTGGTGGCTGGCGGCGATCAGTCCGAGGTTGGCGTGCCCGACCAGCTTCGTGAACAGATGCACGTGCATCACCGCCCACGCGCCCGCCACGTCGAGCCGGGTGTCCGACTCGTTGACGATACGGCGCGTGGTTTCCAGCTCCGTACCGCCGATGATCTTTCCGACCGCGGCCTCCAGGACCCGCTGCGAGTCGGCGCCGGCCGGGGAGGCGAAGCCCTCTCCCATGTCGGTCGAGCCCATCCGGGCGCTGTCGCGCAGCTGTACCTGCTTGAGGAAGAGGGCGACGAGGAAGCCGAGGAGGGCGACCGGCACCGTCCAGAGGAACACGGTCTGGAGCGTGTCGGCGTACGCCTTGATGAGGGGTGCGGCCGCCGCCGACGGCAGGTCGTGCAGCCCCTCCGGGCTCTGGGAGGCCTTGGCGACGGTGGCGGGGTCCGCCGCGCCGGTCCCCGCGGCGGCCTTGACCCCGTCGGCGAGGTTCGTCTTCAACGTGTTCGTGTAGATCGTGCCGAACACAGCGGTGCCGAACGAACTGCCCAGCGTACGGAAGAAGGTGACGCCGGACGTCGCGGTGCCGAGGTCGGCGTAGTCGACGGTGTTCTGCACGGCGATCGTCAGCACCTGCATGCACAGGCCGATGCCGGTGCCCAGGATGAACATGTACAGCGACGCCAGCCACGCGCTGGTGTCCGGGCCCAGGAGCGAGAGCAGATACAGCCCGGCCGCCATCACCAGCGAACCGATGATGGGGAAGAGGCGATACTGCCCCGTCTTGCTGATCACGTTGCCGCTGAAGATGGACGCGATGAGCAGGCCGATCACCATGGGCAGTGTGCGCACGCCGGACACCGTGGCCGAGTCCCCGTCGACGTACTGCAGGAACGTCGGCAGGAACGTCATCGCGCCGAGCATCGCGAAGCCCACGATGAAGCTGAGGATCGAGCACACCGTGAAGACCGGGTTCCCGAACAGGCGCATCGGCAGCGTCGGTTCGGCGGCCCGCGTCTCGGCCCAGCAGAACAGGCCGAGGGCGATCACTCCGCCCGCGAAGAGGCCGATGATCGTCGCCGAGCCCCACGCGTACTCGTTGCCGCCCCAACTCGTCGCCAGGATCAGGGAGCTGGCGCCGATGGTGACGAAGGCGATGCCGAGGTAGTCGATGACGGGGCGGGCCGCCGACTTCACCACGGGGATGGTGCGGGCCGCGGCGACGACCACGACGATCGCGATGGGCACGTTGACGTAGAAGGCCCACCGCCAGGTCAGATGGTCGGTGAACAGACCGCCCAGGAGCGGCCCGATGACGGTCGCCACGCCGAAGACGGCGCCGATCGCGCCCTGGTACTTGCCGCGCTCGCGCAGCGGAATGACGTCCGCGATGAGCGCCATCGCGGTGACCATCAGACCGCCCGCGCCGATTCCCTGCATCGCCCGCCAGGCGATCAGCAGCGACATGTTGGTGGCCAGACCGCACAGGAACGAACCGGTGATGAAGATGATCGCCGACGCCTGGAAGACCACCTTGCGGCCGAACAGGTCACCGAACTTGCCGACCAGCACCGTCGCAACGGTCTCGGCCAGCAGATACGACGTCACCACCCACGACATGTGGGAGGCGCCGCCCAGGTCCGACACGATCGTCGGCAGGGCGGTCCCCACGATCGTCTGGTCCAGGGCCGCCAGGAGCATGCCCAGCATGATCGTCACGAAGACGACGTTGCGGCGCCGCTTGTCCAGCACCGGTGGAGCGGCGGCCTCGGCAGCGGGCGGCGCGGATTCCTGGGTGGTCGTCACATCGCCACTTTCACACCGGCGGGCGTGGCGCGCATGCGGAACGACCCGCCCGGCGTACCCTGCCCCGCCCCGTGCGACGCCGGGCCTCCTCGCGGGGCCCAGCCGTCGCGCAGAACGGAACCGAACTACCCTCGCGGATTCCTGCGCAGCAGATACGTGTCCATGATCCAGCCCTTGCGCTCCCGGGCCTCGGCACGCAGCCGCTCGATGCGGGGGGCTGCCTCGGCGAGGGGGCCGGAGGCCAGGATCTCGTCGGGCGTGCCGATGTAGGCGCCCCAGTAGATGTCGATGTCCTCTTCGGCGTACTGCCGGAAGGCCTGGTGGGCGTCCAGCATGACCACGACGTCGTCGACGCCCTCCGGGAAACCCTCCGCGAGACGGCGGCCCGTGGTGATCTGGACCGGACGCGCGACCCGGTTCAGCCCCGTGCGGTGCCTGGCGACGAGCGCGGAGACGCTGCTGATGCCCGGCACGACGTCGTACGCGAAGTCCACCGCGCCCCGGGCGAGGACCTCCTCCAGGATCCCGAGCGTGCTGTCGTACAGCGCGGGGTCGCCCCACACCAGGAACGCGCCGCTCTCGTCCTCGCCCAGCTCCTCGGTGATGAGCCGCTCGAAGATGTCCGCCCGGGCGCTGCGCCAGTCCCCGACCGCCGGCGAGTACGCCGAGCCCCCGGCCGAGCGGTCGCGGTCCGGGTCGCGCGCCTCGACCAGTCGGTATGCCCCGTCCGGTATGTGCGCGTCGAGGATGTCACGCCGCAGCTGCACGAGGTCCGACTTCACCTCGCCCTTGTCCAGGATGAAGAACACGTCCGTGCTCTTCAGCGCCTTGACCGCCTGCAGGGTGAGCTGGTCGGGATCGCCCGCGCCAATACCGATGACATGAATCTTTCGCACGCCCCGAGTCTGCCGCACGCCACTGACAACGGATGCACCGCACCCGGGATGGGTGCGGTGCATACATGTGGCGCTGCCGCGGGATGCGCGCGGCGACCTGCGTCCGCGGCCTCCCGGTGTCCGGCGCACGCCGTCCCGCGCGGCCCCGGTCTCAGGCGCAATCTGGCTACGCGCGGCCCCGATGTGCAGCACGTACGCCGTTGCTCAGGCCGCGTCCCCGCCGCCCAGCCGGGGCGCCCACACACGCGCGTCGACCGCCGCCCCCTCGCTCTCCAGGACGCCCGCCAACTCCCGTGCCCACACGGCCAGATGAGGGAGGTCGATGCCGTACGGGCGCTCCTGCCCCGCCGTCGTGCACCACTCCTCGGCCGCGTCCGCCCCGCGCCGCAGCAGCCTGGCGCCGCCCGTGATGTTGCCGCGTGCCGCGTGGGTGAGGCCCACCGCGAGCTGGGCGAGGCCCCGCCACAGTCCGCGCTCGTCCTCCGGACCCGACTTCCACGCGTCCTCGAACACCTCGTGGGCGTGGAAGGGCTTGCCCGCCGTCAGCAGGGCCTGAGCTTCGGCGACGGTCGCCCCGGGTGTGCGGACGACGCCCTCCGGCTGCCGTTCGACGCCCTCGGTGCCGTACGGCAGCGGTCTGCCCAGGCCGTCCCGCGGCCGGGCGCTGCGAGCCCGCCCCTCCACGTCCCGGTCGCGCCCCGCGTCGGCCCCGGCCCCGGGCGCGGTGTGCGGGTCGCTCGTACCTCCCCTGCTGTTCACACTCATACGGCGATTGTCGCGCGCTGTCCGGGACGACGCTGAGGGCACCCTCCGCGGTGCGGTAGTGTTGTCCTGCGCGATCACGCGGGTCACCGCGACGAAAAGCGCACCGGGACGTGGCGCAGCTTGGTAGCGCACTTGACTGGGGGTCAAGGGGTCGCAGGTTCAAATCCTGTCGTCCCGACGGTGCGAAGGGTCTTCGCAGGCGAGAGCCTGTGGGGGCCTTTTTCGTTTTGGCCGGGCGCCTGTGCACCTGTGCGCCAGAGCACCGCGGCCCGCGAGAGGCTCGCCGACGGCATCTCCTGCCAGGTCTGCCCGTCGGCCGCCGGCCCTCCGTACTACGACGACTCCCCGCACGCCTCCGTGACTGGCCTCACCCTTCACGCCTTGTGCAACTAGTTGCATAAGGCGTTGTTCGTCGTCTACAACAGAGGACATGACACCCCGTACGGAGGCCCCCGTGAGCCGCTACCCGCACCTGCTGAACCCGCTCGACCTGGGCTTCACCACGCTGCCCAACCGGGTACTCATGGGCTCCATGCACGTGGGGCTGGAGGAGGCCGACGGCGGCTTCGAGCGCATGGCGGAGTTCTACGCCGCCCGGGCACGCGGCGGAGTGGGACTCATCGTCACCGGCGGTATAGCCCCCAACGACGCCGGCCGGCCGGGCGAGGGCGGGGCGAAGATGACCACCGAGGCGGAGGCCGAGGAGCACACCGCCATCACCGCCGCGGTGCACGGCGCGGGCGGGAAGATCGCGATGCAGATCCTGCACTTCGGGCGGTACGCCTACCACCCGGACCTGGTCGCGCCGAGCGCCCTGCAGGCGCCGATCAGCCCGTTCGTGCCGCGCGCACTGACCGGGGACGAGGTCGAGCAGACCATCGAGGACTACGCCCGCGCGGCCCGGCTGGCCCGGCAGGCGGGGTACGACGGTGTCGAGATCATGGGCTCCGAGGGCTACCTGATCAACGAGTTCATCGCCCGGCAGACCAACCAGCGCACCGACAGCTGGGGCGGCTCGTACGAGAACCGCATGCGCTTCCCCGTGGAGATCGTGCGGCGGGTGCGCGAGGCGGTCGGCGACGACTTCATCATCATCTACCGCCTGTCGATGCTGGACCTGGTCCCGGGCGGATCCTCGCTGGACGAGGTGATCACGCTCGCCCGCGCCGTGGAGGCCGCCGGAGCGACGATCATCAACACCGGCATCGGCTGGCACGAAGCCCGTATCCCGACGATCGCGACGTCGGTGCCGCGCGGTGCGTACGCCTGGGTGACCAAGAAGGTCATGGGCGCCGTCTCGGTCCCGCTGGTGACGACCAACCGCATCAACACCCCAGAGATCGCCGAGGAGTTGCTCGCCGAGGGACACGCCGACCTGGTGTCGATGGCCCGGCCGATGCTGGCCGACCCCGACTTCGTCGCCAAGGCCGCGGCGGGCCGCCCCGAGGCGATCAACACCTGCATCGGCTGCAACCAGGCCTGCCTCGACCACACGTTCAGCGGCCGGATCACCTCCTGCCTGGTCAACCCGCGCGCCTGCCACGAGACGGAGCTTGTGCTGTCCCCGACCCGCCGCAGCAAGCGCGTCGCCGTGGTCGGCGCCGGCCCGGCGGGCCTGGCCTGCGCGGTCTCCGCGGCGGAGCGCGGCCACGACGTCACGCTCTACGACGCGGCGGGCGACATCGGCGGCCAGCTGAACGTGGCCCGCAAGGTGCCCGGCAAGCAGGAGTTCGACGAGACGATCCGCTACTTCCGCACCCAGCTCCAGGACCACGGCGTGGACGTACGGCTGAACACCCCCGTCGCCGCCGGGGACCTGGCCGGCTTCGACGAGGTCGTCGTCGCCACCGGCGTCAGCCCGCGCACCCCCGACATCGAGGGCGTCGACCACCCCAGCGTCGTCGGCTACCTCGACGTGCTGCGCGACGGAGCCCCGGTCGGCGACCGTGTCGCCATCCTCGGCGCCGGCGGCATCGGCTTCGACGTCGCCGAATACCTGACCGACGCCGGCGACAAGGCGAGCGAGGACCCGGCGACGTACTTCCGTGCCTGGGGCGTCGACATGGACTACCGGGCCCCCGGCGGCCTCGCCGCGCCCGAGCGGCCCGCCCCGCCGCGAACGGTCCACCTGCTGCAGCGCAAGGCCAGCAAGGTCGGCGCCGGCCTGGGCAAGACCACCGGGTGGATCCACCGCACCGAGCTCAAGCACCGCGGCGTCACCATGGTCCCCGGTGTCCAGTACGACCGGATCGACGACGCGGGGCTGCACGTCACCGTCGAGGGGACCAGCCAGGTCCTGGAGGTCGACACCATCGTGCTGTGCACCGGGCAGGAGCCGCGCCGGGACCTGTACGAGGAGCTCAGGGCCGCGGGCCGCACCGTGCACCTGATCGGCGGCGCCGACGTGGCCGCCGAACTGGACGCCAAGCGTGCCATCAAGCAGGGCACGGAAGTGGCCGCCGCTCTGTAGCCGGTCGCCGGACGTCGGTCGAGGGGCCCCTCGGTTCACCGATGAGGGCCCGGCGACTGCGGCCCCGCCGAGGTCACGGCCACCCCGCGCCCGGGACCTCCACGTCGACGGCCAGTACCTGGCCGGTTCCGGCGGGCACCATCTCGCTCGCGGTCATGCCCTGCCATTGGGCGGTCACGACGAAGAGGGTGGTGCCGTCGGGGCCGCCGAGGGCGCAGGCGAAGCCGCCGCGGTCCAGTTCGACGGTGTGCAGGACCTTGCCGCCCTCGGCGACGCGTACGCACCGCCGGTTGGGGACGTCGGCGTACCAGACGGCCTGGTGCGCGTCGATGCAGATGCCGTCCGGTGTGCCCTCGCCGAGGTCGGCCCAGACACGCCGACGGGAGAGGCTGCCGTCCCCCTCGATGTCGAAGGCGACCAGGCTGTGCCGGTAGGAGTCCGCGACGATCAGTGTCGAGTTGTCGGGCGTCACCGCCATCCCGTTGGGGAACGCGATGTCGTCGGCGACCTGGGTGACCGAGCCGTCCGGAGTGACCAGGTGGACGAAGCCGGGCTTGGACGCCTCCCCGGCCATCGGATCGAAGTCAACGCGGTTGACGTAGGCGTTGCCGCGGCCGTCCACCAGGATGTCGTTCCAGCCGGGCCTGCCGAGATCCGCGTACGCGACGAGCGTCCCGTCGGGCTCCCGGCGCAGCAGCAGACCGTCCCGCGACGACACGATCAGCAGCTCTTCGGCCGGGGTCCAGGCGGTGCACAGGGGCAGCGACCGGACCTGTGCGACCACCTCGCTGCGGCCGTCGAGATCCAACGCGAGGACCTCGCCCGCGGTCCAGTCGGAGAAGTACAGCCGGTCACCGTGCCAGCGCGGCGATTCCACCAGCCCCCGCCCCGTGAGCAGTGTGCGTACCTCGCTCATGACGGTCACGTCCCTTCGCTCGCGTCGACATGTTGCCGGCGTCTCACTCTCCACACGAACGGGCAGCGCCGAAATCGACACGCGCCGGGGAATCGCCGAGGGCTTGGACAGTTCCACCAGGATCGAAAAGATCGACCGAGGTGCCCGCGCTCGGCAGAGTGGCCGTGGACCACGTCCATCGACACATCTTGATCGTTCGCCGCTCGGCGGACACCGACTCGGGGGTAGCCATGCGTAAGCAGAAGAAGATCGGCGCGGCGTTGGCGACGGCGGCGCTGGCCGTGGGGTTCGGCGCGGTGGCGGCACCGTCCGCCCACGCCGCCTCGGGCTGTTGGACCAGTGACAGCATCCACTGGTACTGCAACAACGTCTCCGGCGCAGCGGTCTACGGCATCATCGGCAACAACCACTCCTACCCGGATCCCCACACGATCGTGGGCCGCATGTACTCCAACCCGAGCTGGTTCTACTGCAAGGAGGACGGCCAGGCCTGGGTCGGTGGACCGCACCCGACGCGCTGGCTGATGACGAAGGCCGACAACGGGCAGCTGGGTTTCATGAAGGACACCGCGATCTACAGCGAGACGGACCCCGTCCCGAACTGCTGAGTTTCTGTTATCCCTGAGCGGCCCGCGCGTCTCCACTCCGTACGGGACCCCCACCCCTCAGGAGTGAGCGCGTGAACCAGGACAGCAGCGGACGCCCGATCACCCGGCGCGGAGCGCTTCGCATGGCGGGTGCCGTCACGGTGGTGGGCGCCGGTGCCGCCGCGCTCGGCGGCACCGTCCTTGCTCCCGGCGCGGCGGCCGCCGGGGCGTTCGCGCATCCGGGGATGCTGCACACCCGGGCCGACCTGGAGCGGATGGCTGCCAAGGTGAAGGCGGGCAGCGGCCGTTGGAAGGCGGGCTTCGCCAAGCTCGTGGCCAACCGGCATGCACAGAGCGGCTGGACGCCGAATCCGCAGGCGACGGTGTACCGGGGCTCGGGAAGTCCCCAGAACTACGTCACGCTCTACAACGACATCCACGCCGCCTACCAGAACGCCCTGCGTTGGCACGTCAGCGGCGACACCGCCCACGCCGACACCGCCGTCGCCATCCTCAACGCCTGGTCGGCGAAGCTGACCCAGCTCGACGGCAGCGCGGACCGGTTCCTTGCGGCAGGTCTGTACGGCTATCAGTTCGCCAACGCCGCCGAACTCGTCCGCGACCGCGACGGCTTCGAACTGGCCCGCTTCCAGAAGATGATGCAAGAGGTCTTCGCGCCGCTCAGCGAGGACTTCCTCGTCAACCACAACGGCGCCTACTCCACCAACTACTGGGCCAACTGGGACCTGACCGCCATCGCCTGTGTTCTCGCCATCGGCATCCTCTGCGACGACCGCGACCAAGTCGGTCGCGCGGTCGCGTACTTCAAGCACGGCGAGGGCATGGGCTCCGTCAAGAACGCGATCCCGGTCGTGTACGGCGACGGTCTCGCCGAGTGGGTCGAGGCGGGACGCGACCAGGGCCACGCCCTGCTCGGTGTGGGCCTGATGGGGACCATCTGCGAGATGGCCTGGAACCAGGGCATCGACCTGTACGGATACGACGACAACCGCTTCCTCAAGGGCGCCCAGTACGTGGCCAAGTGGAGCATGGGCGGGGATGTGCCGTACACCGCCAACACCCGCAGGAAGGGCGCCCCGGGCGTGTGGTCGGGAGCGGAGACCGCGAGCCGCGCGGCCGCCGTGGACCCGGCGATGACCCGGCCGATCTGGGCAATGATCGCCAACCATTACACCAAGCGCCGGGGTCTTTCCGCGCCCTACGTCACCCAGATCGCGGCCAAGGTGGCGCCCGAGGGAGGCGGTGGCGACTACGGCCCCAACAGCGGGGGATTCGACCAACTCGGCTTCGGGACGCTGACGTTCAGCCGGGACGCAGGGGAGGTCTCTGTGCCGAGGAGCACGCCGGGCCCGACCGGCACCGGCACCGGCACCGGCACCGGTACGACAGCCACTCCTTCGGCGACCGGGTCGTCGGCCGCCTCCGCCTCGCCGTCCGCGTCCGGAGCCGCGGGTGCGCGGCCGCAGGGCGGTGACTCCGGCGGCGGCGACCTGGCACTCAGCGGTGCCGGAGGCATCACCGCCATCGCGGGCACCGGTGTCCTGGCCCTTGCGGCCGGCTTCTACGCGCTGCGGCGACGCCAGGCGGGCGGTCAGGAGTAGGCGTCAGACTTCCAGCCTGCGCAGCCGTTCGGCGTCGCAGGTCCGGGGGCAGGTGATGCAGGCCTCCGCGGGGCGGACGGTGTACTGGAGGCAGCACCCCGTGCGGGTGCGGGTCGGGTGCAGTCGGCCGTCCGCGCCCGTGAGCCGGCGGAAGTCCGCGCCGCCGGGGAACGGCGCCTCGGCGGAGGGCAGCAGGGCGGTGGCGGCCCGCACGGCGTCGCCTTCCTCGCCGAGTGCGCGGCCGAGATACCAGATCCCCGACACGAGGTCGTCGGCGACCATGCCCCACAGGGCGCGCGGTCCGCGCCTGGCGATGGGGCCGAGCGCGGACAGGAGCGGCCGCATGTGGTCGGCGACCGCCGTCCTCAACTCGGCGTGCAGCGACTGCTCGTGGGGCACGACGCGGGCGCCCGGGAGGCGGGCGGCCGGGTCGTCGGGCAGACACACCAGCTCGGACCCCGGCGTGATCATGAACACACCGGACGCGAGGTCGAGCCGTACGTCCTGGGGCCGGAGCAGCGGCACCCGCCGCTCCAGGTACCAGACCCCGCTCATCAGCAGACCGACCGACCACGCGTAGTCGTGGAGAGCGCGGGACGCGGCGACGTCCCGGCGCGCGGTGTGCCCGTAGCGGTCGTGGATCCGCCGGGCCTCGGCCTCGACGAATGCGTCGGCCGCCTCCTGATGGTCAATCAATTCAGCCCCGGTGACGCCGACTTGGTTACCCTCCGCGCTCCCGTCCGCGACATGCACGGTCAGTGCCTCGCAGAGGTCGCCCAGGCGCCGGTAGGCGTCGGAGAGGAGCCCGGGCACGCCGTGCGGGACGGCGGTCGGCGGGGTCTCCAGGGCCACGGTCATCGGTACTCCTGAGCATGAGACGTCATTGCGGGATCCATAGGTAAGCCTTACCTTACTCAAAGGATCACGCGGACGACTTCGGGGGTGCGGATGTGTCGACGGCCGGAAGGTGTGCACGTCACAGCCATTCCATGGCTGGTTGAAAAGTAAAGCATGCCTAACCTAAGCTCACGTTTTGTGACTGCGACCGAACGGGCCGCACCCACGGGTGTGCCCTTCCGTGCCTTCCGGCACATTCCCCTGTTCCTCACCGGCATCGGTGCCCTGCTGCTCTGCGCGGCGCTGAGCCTCGCCCTCGGAGCCCGCTCCATCCCCCTGCCCACCGTGGCCGACGCGCTGTTCGGCCATGCTCAGGGGCGTGACGCGCTCGTGGTGACCGGGCTGCGGCTGCCGCGTACCGTCATCGGTCTCGCGGTCGGTGCCGCGCTCGGAGTCGCCGGTGCGGTCGCCCAGGGCATCACGCGCAACCCGCTCGCCTCCCCGACCACCCTCGGTATCAACGCGGGTGCCGGATTCGCGGTCGTCGTCGCCATCTTCGCGCTGCATCTCACCAGCCCCGTCGAGTACCTGTGGTTCGCCTTCGCAGGAGCGGCCGCGGCCGCACTGTTCGCCCAGGCGCTCGCCCGGCGTGCCGGGGACATCGACCCCGTACGGCTCGCGCTCGGCGGCACCGTGCTCCAACTCGTCCTGATCTCCTGGACGTCCGCGGTCATGCTGGCCAGCCAACGGACCCTGGATGAGGCGCGGTTCTGGCTGGCCGGATCACTGTCAGGACGTACCTTCGACGTCCTGTGGCCGGTGCTGCCGACCCTGGTGCTCGGACTGATCGTCGCCATGGCCGTGGCGCCCGCCCTCAACGCCCTTGCGCTGGGCGACGATTCGGCGCAGGCGCTCGGTGTGCCGGTGGCCAGGATCCGGCTGGCCGGAGGCATCGCGGTGGTCCTGCTCGCAGGATCCGCTGTCGCCGTGGCCGGTCCGGTCGCCTTCATCGGGCTCGCCGCTCCCCACCTCGTACGACCACTGCTGGGCGGCGACCACCGGCTGCTGGTGCCCGGCTGTCTGATCGCCGGACCGCTGCTGCTGCTCTCCGCCGACGTCCTCGGACGTCTCGTGGTGCGGCCCTCGGAGCTGGAGGTCGGCATCGTCACCGCCTTCCTCGGCGCCCCCCTGCTGGCGCTCCTCGCACGGAAGGTGGCCCGATGACCGCCGTGCTCACGGGAGTCGTACGAGGCGGCCGAGCCCGTACCCGCCACCGTCGCCGTGTCCTCGCGTACGGCGTCTGCGCTCTTCTCCTGCTTCTCGTCCTGCTCACCGTCGCCCTGACCACGGGAGAGATGCGGCTGCCCGCGACCACCGCGCTGCGGGCGCTGTTCGGGCTCGGGGACTCCGGTGACGTGCTCGTGGTGCAGCAGTTCCGTGCGCCCCGGGCCGTGGCGGCGATCGTCGCCGGTGCCGGACTCGGCGCCGCCGGCAGCGTCCTGCAGCGGCTGTTCCGCAACCCGCTCGCCTCACCCGATGTCATGGGCGTGACCGGAGGGGCCTCGCTCGGCGCGGTCGCGCTGGTCGCCGCCGGTGCCTCGCAGACGCTCATCCCGCTCGGCGCGCTGGCGGGCGGTCTCCTCGCCGCCCTGCTGCTCGGCGTCTTCGCCTGGCGCTCCGGGCTCGCCGTCACCCGGCTCGTTCTCATGGGACTGGCGGTGCAGGCGGGCCTCGCCGCCGCGGTGAACCTGATGATCGTGCGCTTCCCGGCCGAGCTGGCCGGTTCGGCGCTCCAGTGGACGACCGGGTCCGTGTACGGACGCACATGGACCGAGGTGTGGGGCGCGAGCGGCGCCATGGCGCTCGCGCTGATCGCCACCTTCGCCCTGCACCGCTCGCTCGCCGTGCTCGACCTGGGCGACGACTCCGCGGGCGCCCTCGGCCTGCGTACCTCCACAGCGCGCCTCCAACTCCTCCTCATCGCCGTGGTGTTGGCCTCGCTGGCCGCCGCGCTCGCCGGTCCCGTGACCTTCGTGGCGCTCGCCGTACCCCACCTCGTGCGGTTCGTCACGGGACCGCCGACCGCCGGCTCGCTGGCCCTGGCCGCTCTCACCGGAGCCGCCCTGCTGCTCGCCTCCGACCTGGTGGTGCAGCACCTGCTGCCCGTCGAAGGGCTCCCGGTCGGCGCGGTCACCGCGACGCTCGGTGCCCCCTGGCTGCTGGTGCTGATGTTCCGCCAGAGCGCCCCCGTCCACCGGAGCCAGACATGACTCGCCCCCAGGAGTCGGCCATGACCCGTCCGCAGAAGTCAGCCACGACTCGTCCGACCCGTCTGCAGGAGCCGGCGATGACCGCCGCCAACCAGCTCTCCACGCAGGGCCTCGACCTGCGCTACGGCGACCGGCTCGTGGTCGGCGGCCTCGATCTGACGCTGCCCGGCGGCGCCGTCACCGCGATCGTCGGCCCCAACGCCTGTGGAAAGTCCACCCTGTTGCGCGGCCTGAGCCGACTGCTCGCACCGGCCGCCGGGACCGTGGCCCTCGACGGCGCCGACATCCACCGGCTGTCCGCACGTGCGCTCGCCCGCCGGATGGGGCTCCTGCCGCAGCAGCCGGTCACCCCGGAGGCGATCACCGTCGAAGCACTCGTACGACTCGGCCGCTATCCGCACCAGCGGCTGCTGAGCCCCTGGTCCGCCGCCGACCAGACGGCGGTCGAGAACGCCCTGGAGCGCACCGGCACGGCGGAGCTGCGCGACCACCCCGTCGACCAGCTCTCCGGCGGTCAGCGCCAACGCGCCTGGATCGCCCTCGCGTTGGCCCAGGACACCGAACTGCTGCTGCTCGACGAGCCCACCACCTTCCTCGACCTGCGGCACCAGCTCGACGTACTCGACCTGGTCGCCGCGCTGCACGCCGAGGCCGGCCGCACCGTGGTCATGGTGCTGCACGACCTCGGACAGGCCGCCCGCTACGCGGACCACATGGTGGTCCTCAAGGACGGGCGCCTCGCCGCCGCCGGAACACCCGCCGACGTACTCGACGCGGAGCTGGTCAAGGCCGTGTTCGACGTGGACTGCCGGGTGATTCCCGACCCGGAGACCGGCACACCGCTGGTCGTCCCCAGGAGCAGTGCCCTACGGCGCACCACCGCGTCCGCCTGACCCGCACCTCCGTACCCCTACGAGAAAGACGAACCCCCCATGCTCTTGCGATCCCCCCTGCGCGGAATCGGCCGGCTCCTCGCCGTGCTGCTCGCCGTCGTGCTCGGCACCGCGGCGCTGGCCGCCTGCGGCAGCGACAAGGACTCCGGCACCAAGGACGACGCGGCGAACGCCGGTGCCGCGTCCGCCGGATTCCCGCGCACCCTCAAGACCGTGATGGGTGACGTGAAGATCCCGTCCAAGCCGAAGAAGGTCGTCGTACTCGACACCGGCGAGCTGGACGACGTCACCCTGCTCGGCATCGACCCGGTCGGCGCCGTCGCCCCGCACTTCAAGACGGAGGGCGGCTTCCCGACCTACCTGAAGGGCGAGTTGGACGGCACCAAGGACGTCGGCCCGCTGCTGGAGCCGAACCTCGAACTGATCGCCTCGCTCAAGCCCGACCTGATCCTGTCCTCCAAGGTCCGGCACGAGAAGGTCTACGACAAGCTCAGCGCGATCGCCCCGACCGTCTTCACCGAGACCACCGGCGGCCCCTGGAAGGCCAACCTGAAGGTGCACGCCAAGGCGCTCGGCCTGGAGAGCGAGGCCGCGGCGAAGCTCAAGGAGTACGAGACCCGCGCCAAGGCGCTCGGCGCGGCCATCAAGAAGAAGGACGGCGTCACGATGCCGACCGCGTCGGTCGTCCGTTTCATCGCCGGACCGACCCGCCTGTACCAGTCCAACTCCTACAGCGGCATCGTTCTGAACGACATCGGCCTCAAGCGCCCGGCCTCCCAGGTCTCCGACGACCCGGACGTGACCATGAAGGACGTCAGCCCCGAGCAGATCGACCGTGCGGACGCCGACCTGATCTTCGTCACCACCGCCGACACCCCGGACAAGACCCAGCAGAAGGCCGTCACCTCCAACCCGGTCTGGAAGGACCTGGGCGCCGTCAAGAACAAGAAGGTCTTCGAGGTTCCGGACGAGACCTGGATGTCCGGCATCGGCGTTCAGGCGGCCGAGCAGATGCTCGCCGACGTGGCCAAGGCCACCGGCGTGGACCTTCCGGCGAAGTAACTCCCGCTCGGAGGTGGGGGGTTGCGGGGCGGGGCCGCAGTTCAGGTGCGGCCC